>JBAVAA010000804.1:0-8824 GCA_049585515.1 Terriglobales bacterium
GGTTATAGCTATCGCCGTCCGGCGGAGTGCGTGTAATGACGTGGTCGTCCTTCTTGCAGATGTAGAGTTCGCAGCCGACAATCGGTTTGACGCCGACCTTGTGCGCGGCATTAACAAAGTGCACCGCGCCAAAAATATTGCCGTGGTCGGTCATTGCTACCGCGGGCATGCCAAGTTCATGGACGCGCTCGACAAGCTTCTCGACGTCGCAAGCGCCGTCAAGCAGCGAGTAATCGCTATGCAAATGCAAGTGGACGAACTGCTTTTGGCTCATGAAGCTCTTCGGTTCCTATTTCCTGGTGAGTTTTACTCGCGCGAATTCCGAGACCTTGCCGCCGGCTTCATTCTCGATAAGCCACTGCCAAGTGTCCGTGCTTTTGCTGTACGCGAAAGTGTTATGGATGCTGCTGTCGTTGTCCTTGTCCTTAAACAAAAATGCGATTCCGTCGCCGCTACGTTTTCCATGGGCGATGCCTTGCGCGGAAAGGCCGCCCCCGGCAGTCGAATCCAGCCACAGGCATCGATATTGGCTCGACGTTTCATCCCACTCGATGAAGATGATCGCTTCATACGCGGGCTGGCCCGACGCCTTCTTTTCGCGCGATGTTTCGTGCAGCCGCACATACTCATGCCCAAGCACCCACTCGGCTGCGACGTCGTGCGTCGTCTCACGTCCCGCAATCGTGCCTTGTAGGACCCAACTTCCGGTCAAATGTTCCAGCAATGGCTCTTGCGCCGCCGATTTTTGAGCGAATGACGTTTGCGCGAAGACTGGGAGCGAACTCACGGCGATCAAAATCGTGCCGATCAAAATGAAGATTGACAAGACTGTTTTCATTCAACGACCTTCAAAGCACAGTAACCCCCGATCAGCGCAAAATGGCAGCTGGCTCGACCTTTGCTCTTAGCGGATCGGATTCATTCTAATGGCTGGAGGGAATCGCGCAACGCCTGAAAGTGGTGCACTTTCACCGTGCGATCTGCTAACGCTCGATCATGATCTGGAGTGCAGGCTCCGGCACCTGAAAATCCACGCCTCGATCCTCATTCATCTTGACGGTGGCCGCAATATCGAGGTTGACAAGCGGAATCTTCTTCGCGGCTTGCTCATGCAGCACCCAGACCGCCCCACCGGAGATCGCGTAATTCCGCACTTCTTCAACGTGCTGATCGCGGAAAACCAGCGCCGTCTCGGGCTCTGCGTCCGGCTCCGGCCGATTGCGTGCTTGCACTTGCGCCTGCAGCCGGTCGACTTTCCCATTCAGCGTTTGAACATCGCGCTGTAGACCGCTGTTTTCGGGATATGGAGTTGGATACGAAGGAGCCTGATATGAGGCATACGCATCCTGATCTTCTTCTCCCGAGTCATCGTAGGCGAGAGGATCGTCGTCCCATCCGTAAAAACCATACGGGTAGTAGCCAACGTCGGGGTAGTAATTGGAATACTCGGAGTAGTAATTGGGATAATAGCGCCGTCGTCCGTAGAACCCTCGACGATTGTGGTACGAGGTTCCTGGCCGAACATGCATGCCAGAGGTGCGACCAAAGCTTCCGCCGTGAAACCCGCCGGAAATCGATGAATGTACCGAAGAACCGCCACGCGACGCGAAATGCGCGCCGCCGCCTCCGCCATGGGAACCGCCACCACGCCGTTGTGCCCAAACAGGCAGAGCTATCAGGATAAAGCTCAATGCCACGATGGATAACCAGCGCCGCATATTGCCATTATAACTCAATACCCAAACAGCCGATTCCGAAAGAATGGCGCACGAGCGCACCGGGCTTTTGCATCCGGGCATCGCTTCAGCAATACCGCAAATTTTTGCAAACTATGCTAAAGAAAGGCCTTCTAGCGGGCGACAGACAACCATATCCAGCTTGCATTGTTCGTGCATCAATCGCACTCCCATGGGTTCGAGGATCTGGCGCCGCCTCAGTCGTCAGGTCTATGCTATGTCGTCATGCTTAAGACCTGTTCGATTCTCGTCCTCAATCTTCTTCTCTGTTCCGCGCTCGCCTCGGCGGAAGACTATCCTGTAGGCGATAAGCCGTTTCGGAGGTATGTCTCGGAGGGCAGAGATGGCCAGCGCATCACCTTCTACCTTTCGACTCAGCAGGCATCCAGTCATCCTGTTCCGCTGATCGTCTGGGTCCAGGGCACGGGCTGCTCATCTCAGTTTGTCAGCATCGGCGGGCGGATGAGCCGTGGCCTGCAGGGCATTCTATATTCGCTGGCTCGCGGCCGGGCTCGCATCCTGGCAGTCGAAAAGCCGGGTGTTGAATTTCTGGATGATCATCCTGATGACAGCGACGCCACCGCTTGCCGTCCAGAATTTCGAGCCAGGTTCACGCTCGACCAGTGGGCCACCACCATCGCCGACGCAATCCAGGCGGCGCAGAAACTGCCTGGGGTCGACCCTGCGAAGACACTCGTGATCGGCATTTCGGAAGGCGGCATCGTAGCGATGCGAGTCTCGAACGTGTCGCCGGTGGTCACCCATGCCGCCTCCTTGTCAGGAGGCGGACCGGTGTATCTATTCCACATTTCGGAGTTTATGCGTACTAAGGGATTGGACCCGGAAAAGGAGGTTTACGCTTGTTGGAGTGACATCCTGAAAGATCCGGACAGCGATACCAAGTTCTGTTGGGGGCAGACGTACCGTCAGTGGTCTAGCTTCATGAAGACGTCCGTTATCGCGGAGGCCCTCAAGTCGCATGCACGCCTATATTTCGTCCACGGGACAGCCGACGCTCAGCAGTCGATCGCTGGGTTCGATGTCCTGCGCGCTGAGTTGGCCGCAAAACAGCGGGAGGCGGTGTTTGAGCGAATCGAAGGAGCCGACCATGCCCTGGACCTTCCGAATCAGAAGGTACCGGAGGGTCTGGAAGCGGTCTTTGGTCGGCTGGAGAATTGGTTTCTGGGGGATGTTGCGAAAGATGTCGTGAAATAAGACCAAAGAGCGTGCCTGTCTCACCTTGCCTGCTGCTTGGCCTGGATCAAGTCAGCCTGGCCGTCCCGCAAACTGCGAGCGGGGCAACTCCAAACGAGGCTTATTTCTTCTTCTTGAGCGGAACCTTCCCCTTCCCTTTATTCTTCGGGGGGGCTGCTTTGCTGGGCTTCTTGACCGAGGCCTGGGGCCCCTTACTTACCTTCGTCGCCGCTACCGGCGGGGCAGGCTTTGCCAACGGGACAGCCTTAGCCGGTGCTGCAGACTTCTCTTTAACAGCCGCGGTCGCGCCGACCGCAACCGCCGGAACTCCCGCCGGTTTTCCCTTCCCCTTAACCGGCTTGCCACTCCCTGCCGCAGAAGCAGCGGCACCTGCCGCGGCGGCCGCGGCCTTCGCGCCTCTTCCTCGCTTTGCTGGCGGCGGCGGTGGCGGAGGCGGCGGTGGCGGGGCCAGCGGCTTCAGATACTTCAGAGTTTCGGTCCGCGATCGAAGTTTGCCATCCAGCAGCAGCATGAACACGTCATTCGCGATCTTCGGATACGCCGGCATCTGCGGCGTGATGTGCAGCTCCGTCATCTCCGGCAGCGGAATCTTCTGCTGCACCTGCCGCCACTTGGTAAAGAAATTCTTGATCTTCTGGGCCACCGCCTGCTGCCGCGCCGTGATGGCAAGAAACAGAATCATCTCCGGACGCGCCGACGACAGCAATTGCCAAGTCCGCGCCGGCGTCGCCGCCTCCTTGCCCGACAGCCGCTTCGCTAGACTGTGCGCATTGTCCTCAAGATCCTTCCAGGCTTCGACCAAATCCTTGCGCGGAATCGCCCGGCGCAAATCTGAAACATCCTTGTCGCCCAACCGCTCGGTAAGAAAATACAGCACTGCGGGTGCGACGTCCGGCGTATAGCCCAGTTCATTCATCTGCTGCCGCGTCTTCATCAGCGCACTCAACCCCGAGGTATCAACCTTGGCGGTGCTCCAGCGCGGATTCAGGACCTTCAGCCACCCCTCTTTTTCGTACGCCTTCAGAACTCCCAGCGCATCGTCCTCGTAAGCCAACTGCTCGATCTCATATCCAACGCTCGAATTTCGTATGTATTCGATGTAGCCGTTTTCTTTCGCCGATTCGAAACGCGCCTGGGTTCGTTCTTCGAGCGGCCAATGGAAGCGCGTCGTAAACCGCGTCGCCCGGATCATCCGCGACGGATCCTCCAGAAACGCGTAGTTATGCAGAACGCGGATCACCTTGGCTTCGATGTCGGCCGCGCCGTTGAACGGATCCATCAGCAGCCCGCGCGATCCCTCATTCAGCGACAGCGCCATCGCATTCACCGTAAAATCGCGGCGGCGCAAATCCTCAATAATCGTGGCCGGAGCGATCTGCGGAGGCTTGCCCTGCTTGTCGTAATGCTCCGACCGCGCCATCGCAATCTCGGCGCGAACTCCACCCGGCAGGGTCAAAAGCAACGTCCGCGTTTCGGCATCGGCGTCGCCGACAACTGCCCCCGCCTTCTCCAAATCTTTTTGCAGTTTGAGCGCGTTACCCTGAACCGTGAAATCCAGATCGCGGATGGGGAAACCTGTAATAATGTCGCGCATCGCGCCGCCGGTGAGATACAGGTTCATCCCCGCGGCCTTAGCGGCGTCTAAAACGAGAGCAACTGCCTTTTGTTGGTCCGGCGAGAGCCGGGTTTCGAGCGTATATATGTAATCGGCCATGCCTTCCTAATCGCCCGTCGGTGGCCCGTTGCGGGCTCGACCGGGGCGTTATTCACAGCTTTTCCACAGTGCTGCCGCCAGCGTCTTCGCGAGCCGCCCGCAAGCGGAATCTAACTCACTCTAGACATTAGACTTATACAGCACTCTAGGAACCCGGGTAAACAAGAGAAAATAACACAACGTTTACCGTTTGGCTACTGTGAAGGCACAATCTCAACGAATTCATCGCGAAAGTGCGAGAATCCCCTCTGGAAGCTTTCCTGCAGTGGGTGCCCCACTCATTCGCGTTTTTTGCGAATGGGTGGGATTCGCCGACGTAGCTGTGAAGGCTCTTTGCCCCCATGTCCTCGACTCACAAGAAGGTAATCGTGCGGAAACACGACCGCGACTCGATCAGCGGTTTCGTCTCTCCCGCCAACTTTGTGGTGGATGGCAAACTGGAACTCCTCAACACTTCCGGCAACGTGGTAGCCATTGATCTGCGAGAGATCAAGGCCGTTTATTTTGTCCGCGAGTTCTCCGACACCGACCTGATGCTGCGCAAGACCTTCACAACCCGCCCCAGAACCGAAGGCCTCTGGGTCCGCCTGAAGTTCAAGGACAGCGAAGTGATAGAAGGCATCCTGCCCAACGACCTGACGCAAAATCCAGCCGAGGGATTTCTAATGAACCCTCCCGACCTGCGCTCAAACACGCAAAGAGTCTTCGTGCCCCGAGAAGCGCTGACGTCAGTAACAGTGCTAGCGGTAATCGGCGCAGCCAACCGCCGTCGCAGAGGTGGCCAGCCAGACACCAGGCAGGTAACCCTGTTCGAGCAGTAGCCTAGCCCAGGGACATCTGGCGTAGGGACAGCAACCGTAGGGACAGCCGCCCCGGCTGTCTAGCCGAGCGAAGCTCGGCGACGTACCGCGAAGTGAGAAGCGCCGCACCGCCCGCAACCGTTCCGCTACAATTCCCCGAGACTGCCATGAGACTAGCCGAAATCGCAAAAGCCCTGAATGCCCATCTTGAGAACGCCGCTCCCGACACCGAGATCACAGGAGTAGCCGGAATCGAAAACGCCGCTCCCGGCCACCTGACCTTCGTCTCCAATCCCAAATACAACGCCGCCGCAAAGACGACAAAAGCTTCCGCGGTGATCGTATCCGAAAATTTTCCCGCCATTGAAACCGGAATGCTGCGCAGCAAGAACCCATATCTAGCCTGGGCCAAAGCCATAGAACTTTTCTACCGCCCGCCCAGCTACGCCCCCGGAGTTCATCCAACGGCAATAGTTCACCCTAAAGCCAAGCTAGGAAAGAATGCGCACATAGGTCCCTACGTAGTAATCGACGAAGATGCAGTAATCGGAGACAACGCCGTCCTCTTAGCGCACGTAGTCATCTATCGCGGAGCAACCATAGGCAACAATTTCTTCGCCCACGCTCACGCCGTAGTAAGAGAATTCTGCCAACTCGGAGACAACGTTCTACTGCAAAACGGAGTGGTAGTAGGATGCGACGGCTTCGGCTTCGCCAAGCACAACGCTGACGATCCCGAAAACGGTGGCCGCTGGTACAAAATCGTCCAGTCCGGCAACGTAGTAATCGAGAGCGATGCCGAACTCCAGGCCAACACCTGCATCGACCGCGCCAGCATAGGCGAAACCCGCATAGGACGAGGCACAAAGCTAGACAACATGGTCCATGTAGGCCACAGCTGCACCATAGGCAACGACACGCTGCTCTGCGCGCAAGTAGGCCTCGCCGGCACAACCGAAGTAGGCAACAACGTAATCCTCGCCGGACAAGTAGGCGTAAGCGGCCACGTAAAAATCGGAGACGGAGCCATAGCCATAGCCCAAAGCGGCATCCCCCACGACGTTCCCGCCGGAGCCATGGTAAGCGGCGCTCCCGCCATCGATCACAAATTGTGGCTGAAGTGCTGCGCCGCCTATGCCAGGCTGCCGGAGATTGCCAAGGCAGTAAGGAAATTGTCGGAGCGGGAGTAGTCTCTCTTTTTCTTCGCCACTAATAAATTTCTGGCAACTGCCTGGGGATAGGCGCTTTTTGTGGGTTTTTTCCTGGGCTTATGTTTGGCAGGGGTTACAAAAAGTCAGGCTTGACGAAAACAGTGCCCCGAGAGGGAACCTCTCTGCGTCGTGGGTAAGGATGACAGCCTGTGCTAGGGGGACCCGGGTAGACGATGAAGAGACGAGGTCGGATACCCTGGGCTTGTTTGTTAGACCCATTCGGCGGATACGGAGGAGGGACGAATTTCTCTTTCGATGGTGCGCAACAACTTATCCTCGGCAACTTCCAGATCGTAGGCGGTCTGGAGATTCATCAAGAAGCCGGCGCTGGTGTTGAAGTAGCGTGCCAGGCGCAGGGCCGTATCGGGAGTGATCCCGCGACGTTCGTGAACGATCTCGGCGATGCGTGTGACCGGGACTCGCAGATCGAGCGCCAGCCGATTCATGCTCAGGCCGAGCGGTTCCATGAAGTCGGCGCGCAGAATCTCGCCGGGATGGATGGGTGAAAGGACTTTTTCGCGCTTAGCCATGCATGCCTCGTTTTTCTTAGCCCTTCATGCCTCAGTAGCCCTTCATGCCTCAGTGATAATCGACGATCTCAACTTCGTAAGCATTCCCGTCGCGCCAAACGAAGCAAAGACGCCACTGATCGTTAATCCGGATACTGTGCTGCCCCTTTCGCTCGCCGCGCAAGGCTTCCAGGCGGTTGCCCGGAGGCGCTGCCAAATCGCGCAATTGCGTGGAGCTATCCAATTGCCGAAGTTTGCGCCGCGCGATGCGCCCGATAGCCCGAAAGCGGCGGCTCGGCTGCCGGCGGTGAAGTCGCCCGGTTTCCGCGCAGCGGAACGACTTGATCACGGCCTTAATTGTATGCTGTTTGGCGTTTAACGTAAAGCAGAAAGCTATCGCCCGCGGCTTCCGCAGGCCCCTTCTCGAAAGGCGCGAGAAGGGGGTGCGCCGCTAGGTTGTTCTGTCGGCGTTAGAGGACAGAATCCACCCGCCTAAAACGCCTGGAAGAAGGGCTGCGGAACCCCGCTTTTCAAAAACCGTGCTTGCGGTAATGTATCCAATCGGATACTCTGAAAAGAGGGATGAATACATTTGTCCGGTCGTCTGATTTCGATGCGTGGTTATCCAATCTGGCGGACCAAAAAGCAAAAGCCGGAATCCTAGCTCGCCTTCGAAGTGCGACTTTTGGTAATTTCGGCGATTGCGAACCTGTCGGGGAAGGCGTCTCCGAAATGCGTATTCATGTCGGAGCCGGGTATCGCGTCTATTACACGCGGACTGGATCAACCGTTTATGTTTTGCTGGCAGGAGGAGTAAAAGCATCGCAGACGAAAGACATTGCCAAAGCGAAAAAGATGGCGAACGAACTTAAGAGGGCAAAGCCTAGGTCAAAATAATGAAGAAGAAAACAATCTACAAAGCGTTCGACGCGGCAGCTTATCTCGATAACGATGCCGTCATTGCGGAATATCTTTCGGCGGCTGCCGAAGACCCAAACCCCGATGTATTCGTTGCCGCGCTCGGCGACGTGGCCAAAGCACGAGGCATGGCGCAGATCGCCAAAGAATCTGGACTGGGCAGGGAGAGCCTCTACAAAGCCCTGAGCGCAGGCGCACACCCACGCTTTGAAACCATCAATTCCGTGTTGCGCGCCCTGGGCGTGAAGATCGCCGTCGTTGCCGAACACGGGGATTAGGCCGGAGTGCTCCACGTTTCGTTTTGTGGGTCGTGGGATTCCAGGCCGGCCGACCGCTTGAGGTTCGTCAGGCCCCTTCTCGAAAAGCGCGAGAAGGGGCGCACCCCCTAGGTTGTTGGGGCGGCGTTAGAAGACGGAGTCCGACGCGTTAAAGTGGCCTACCCTTTTTCATCACAAACGCCCAGTGAGCGCCATCACAGACCTCCAACCGCGCATAAGCGAAGATCGCTGTTGACCTGTATTGGTAGAATAAAGGTGTGCCTGTCCCAAGGGACGGCCACCGAAGCGCCCCACCCGCAAGTCGGCGCTCTTTGACAACTTGAGGAAATGAGCGGGCGTGACCGCAAGCGCAGTCGACTTGGACAAGCCCGCCACGGGAAATCTTGACCAAGTTTGGCACTTGACACGATTTACCCCACTTCGGAGGCCGACCAAACCCAAGG
>JBAVAA010000805.1:0-2475 GCA_049585515.1 Terriglobales bacterium
GCGCAAGGTGGATCGCGACCTGGTGATCGCCGACCCGCGCGTCTCGCGCGAGCACGCTGCGATCGTTGCGGAGAATGGAGATTTTTTTGTTGTCGACAATGGCAGCAAACACGGAACCTTTGTCAACGGCGAGAAAGTGGACCGTCAAAAGCTGCAGCGCAACGACCGTCTGGAATTTGGCGCCCGCGACATTGCCTATCTGATTTTCCATCCGCTGCACACTACTTCGAACACGGCGCGGGAATTTCTCAGCCAGATTTCGGGCATCCAGATTGCACCGGAGGCGAGCGACCTGGAAAAGCTAACGCTGTTCATGGAGGCCGCGCGCAAGCTGAATACGATCGGCGTGCTCGACGAGATCCTGGTTACTCTGCTCGATGCCACTTTGAAGCTGACGCGGGCCGAACGCGGCTACATCTTTATGAAAGATCTCGACGGCACGCTGAGGCTGGCGGCGGGCCGAAACTCGAAAGGCGAGCCGCTGCTCGACGACACGACGATTTCCCGTTCGGTGCTGGACGGCGCCTTGACGAGCAACTCCGAATACCTGGTCACCGACACCAGCCAGATGCTGGATATGCAGCAGCGGAAGAGCATTGTCGCCTTCGATCTGCGCACCGTGATCTGCATGCCATTGCGGAAGCCGATGGTGCAAACGACCCGCGGCGAGCAGTCGGCGGGCGGCGAGGTGATGGGCGCGCTCTACGTGGATTCGCGCTTTGCTTCGCGCGACATTACCAGCGTCAGCCACGATATTCTGCGGGCGATCGCGACAGAAGCCGCCCAGTTGATCGAGAACGCTCGTCTGGTGCAGGCCGAAGAAGCCGGACGACGCTACCAGCAGGAGTTGTCGATCGCCGCCACCATTCAGCAGCGACTGCTGGCGGTGACCCTGCCTGAGGTTCCGTTTGCACGGGTGAACGGGCGCAACATGTCCTGCAAAGAAATCGGCGGCGACTTCTTCGAGGCCGTGAGCACTCCCCAGGGCCTGGCCGTTGTGCTGGCGGACGTCAGTGGCAAGGGAGTTTCGGCGGCGCTGCTGGCTTCCATTTTGCAGGGCATGGTCTATTCGCAACTTATTTCTGGCATGCCGCTGGTGGAGATCGTGGATGCAGTGAATCGCTTTTTCACTTACAAACACATTGGCGAGAAATACGCGACCATGATTATTACTCGGTTGCGCAGCGATGGCGATCTGGAATATGTGAATTGCGGGCACGTTCCGCCGGTGTGGATCTGCGGCCGAGAGGTGCTGCGGCCAGCCCATGGCAACCTGCCGGTGGGATTGCTGGCGGATGCGGAATACTCGAGTGACCGCTGCCAGATGAGGCCGGGGGACCGGCTGATCCTGGTGACCGACGGCGTCACCGAAGCGGAGAACGCGCGCGGAGACATGTTCGACAGCGAACGGCTGGAACAAGTGGCGGGGAAGAGTAATTCAATGGAAGACGTGTTTGCCGCCGTCGCCGATTTTTGCGGAGGCACGCCGCTCAATGACGATTGCACTGTGGTCGAGCTTTCGTACACTGGGACCTAGAGCGATTCGGCGAGCCTAAAGCCACCCTGTACCCCCCAAAGGAATCTTGCTACCAGCGAGATTTTTTCGTACTCTGAAGGCGATGGAAGTACACTTCACCCCCGAGACGGAAAAGAAACTCAAGGAACTCGCCGCGCAGAGCGGACGCGGAACCCCCGACGAGCTTGTGCAGGAAGTCGTAGAGGGATACTTCGATGAACTTGCACAGACCCGCGAGATGCTCAACAAGCGCTACGACGACCTTAAAAGCGGGAAGGTGAAGCCAATTCCGGGCGACGAGGTGGAAGCCTACTTCCGCGAAAAGAGCGCCGTCGCGCGTCGTTCCCAGCCCGGTTCATGACCGGGTATGCCTTCCACCCGGAAGCCCGTTCAGACCTTGACGAGATTTGGGAATTCATTCGCGCGGATAATCTCGACGCTGCCGACCGGATGATCGCGGAGATTTTTGCAGCCATTCGCGGGTTGGTTGCGTTCCCCAATCAGGGCCACAAACGCCCGGATCTCACCTCACGTGCTCTCCGCTTCACTCTGGTACGTGAGTACCTGATTGCCTACGCGCCAGAAGAAAAGCCCCTGTGGGTGGTCGCGGTGATCCACGGGCGGCGCAGCCCCCTCCTGATTGCCTCAATTCTCAGAGACAGGGAGTAGTTTTATCTCAGAATCAACCTTTCCGCGTCCCGCGCTTTTCGGGGCCAACAACTTTATGGCCGAGCCCCCGCATGAATCTCCACCGTAGACCAGGTCTTGTCCGCGGCGTGACAGAGCTTCTCGATCGCGCAGTCGGCGCACTTTGGAGTGCGCGCTACGCAGAGCTTCCGCCCATGCCAGATTACTTCGTGAGAAAAGTCTGTCCAGCGGTCGCGCGGAATAATCCGCATCAGATCTTCTTCAATCTTCCGCGCATCTTCCTGTTTGGTCAGTTCCAGTCGCCGCGAAAT
>JBAVAA010000806.1:0-4836 GCA_049585515.1 Terriglobales bacterium
GCTTCGTATGGTTGGCGGAAGTTTACTGGGACATGGAGTGGAGAATGCAGGAACTGGGTTTCCAGTTCGCCTATGATAAGCGCCTATATGATCGTCTGCGTGAAGGCTGGACCGCGCAGGTACGTGCCCATCTCACCGCGGACTTGAGATATCAAAGCAAGTTGGCTCGCTTTTTAGAGAACCACGACGAGCCGCGCTCCGCCGCTGTTTTTCCGCCCGAAAGGATATCTTCCCTCATCACTCTGCTCTCTACGCTGCCCGGAATGCGCTTTTATCATCACGGTCAACTGACCGGCGCAAAGACGTTCGTCCCGATGCCACTCGGCAAAGCTCAACCCGAACCTGACGATCGGCAGATTCGCGAATTGTATGAACAAGCGCTGCGTTCTGCTGACGCGGAGGTTTTTCACAAAGGCGAGTGGCAGCTTCTCGACGTGCAGCCTGCGGGAGACGACACGTTTCAGGACCTGATCGCCTACTCCTGGCGCTACCAGGCTGATCAAAGGCTCATCGTGGTGAATCTAGGGAGTCGAACCGCACAGGGTAAAGTCCAGGGGGTGACTGTAGGCACATCACAGAAATGCCTGTTCTGCGACTCGTTGGATGGCCGCGAATATTTGTGGGAAGGAAAAGACATTGACCGCAATGGACTTTACGTAAAGCTCGCGCCTTATGAGGCCCATGCCTTCAGGATTCAGGAAGGCTAACTTTTACCAGCAGTGGGAACATATTATTTTGGGTGGCGCAGCTTTCAGACGCGGTTTGCAGTTTGCTGAATAGTGGAATTTCGACGCTCTGCCCCTAAAGGGGCGTCTGACTTGGCAGGGACTTACGGTATCGCTAAAGCGATACCCTCATACGAAGCTCGAGTTTTTCAACAAACTGTTTGGCCGCGGAGGTGAGACGCATTCTATCGGCTCACGATCTCGCTGACCTTCTTCATCTGAGCCGCAAACCGAGGCGCCGAATAGGCCGATGGGTCTTGCAGCAGCCCGAAGAGTCCGTCAATTGCCGCACGCACCTCAGCGCTGTTGGACGGCTTTTCATTCTGGTTGTAGGCCCGGAACAGCGAGTCCAGAGTCATGGCCGCCTGTTCCGCCGAGCGCTCACCCTCGATGGAGATGGCAACACCATCACCGGCAACGCGCCGCATCAGCCGCAACGTCAGCGCCGAATCGTAGCCCTGAGCGTCCACCTGCTTCACTAACTCGTCGGCGAATGCGGACGCCCGAGTTGCCGAAGCGGCGATTTGCTCCCGATTGCCGCTCAGCTTATTCATTAGGCTAGCCAGTTGCGCGACCTCATCATCCAATTGCTTACTGGAGTTGGGGCTGATCTCCGCCACCAGATCGCGGAATACAACCACGCGCGATTCGTTCCACGGTGGATTGCCCGGGCGGCGTCCAGCGTAACCCCGCTCCTGCCGCCAGCTATCTTCGGGCCGAGTCAGACTGTGATGACACGCGAAACAATCGAGTTCAGCATACTCGGGCCAGATCGGGCCGTTCGCGCGGCGAGCTAATCTGTTGAGAGATTCGCGCAGTTGCACCGCCTGCCCGACGCCCCATGCCTGTACTTGCCGCCAGGGTTTGTCCTGCTCTGGCATCTTCCAGTGCGGCGGCATGACAAAGGTAAAAAGGCCCAGCTCAAAAGTAAGATCGGGATGTCCGGCGGCGATCATCTCGTGATCGACAAATTTTTCCGCGGTCCCGAGATGGCAGGTCAGGCATTTTGCAGTGCGGCTCTCCAGATTGCGAGTGTCATACATTCCGAGTTCAACCGACTTCTCATGCGGCCAGTTTTTCGTGGTATGCGGGCCCAGCCATCCCGACGCCGGACCGTGACAGTTCTCGCAACTCACTCCATCGTTAAGCTCAAAGGTCTGCGCTTGCTGCTCCGGGGGCACATAGAGCGAGTGACACGCCAGGCATTTCGCGGCTTGGGCGGGTGGCCCGATATTCAGGATTTTGCCGATGCGCTGCGAGACGTTATTCTGCAGCACGCTGAACGCACGGGCGTGTTTGTCTTGTGCGATCCAGATCGTATATTCATTCTGGAAAATGCGGGTGGTTGTCTTCGGTTGCACGCTGCCATGGCAGCTGCTGGCTGCGCATCCACCGGGCCCGTTGTACTTGCCGACAGCAGCGTTTTTCTGTGGGTAAAGGGTCGTCTGATCGGATAGAGTCCGATCAAAGTTCTGCGCATCGCCGTTCTGCGCGTCGCCAATGGCGAGCAGCGTGAGAAGCAGCCAGACCACCGCCAGCAGTGGCTTTCGCATTTTGCTATTCACTCATCCACCAGGCGCCGGAGATTCTTTCGAGGGGGTTGGTTATACGACGAACGCGCCAAAAAATCAATCGAAAGGAGCATCGCCGCGCCGCGCTGCACGAAAATAAAATCGCATTCACTCGATTGCTAGACAGGGGTTTCAATTTGCTATAGCATTTGCGCTCTCGCCATCTTACAGTATGGTTTGACCTCACCTACTTGTGCGGAGTGTCCGGAGTCGTGTTTGAAGAACTGAGGGCCATCCAGCGCGATTTCGGCTACTTACCCGCCGACCAACTCAAGACGCTCGCCACGAATATTCATGTCCCTGTCAGTCAAATCCATGCGGTAGCAAGTTTTTATCCCCACTTTCATCTCAGCCCCCCGCCGAAAGCCGATGTGCGCGTATGCGCGGACATGAGTTGCCATCTTCGTGGAGGCGATAAGGTCCGGGCCGCTCTCGACTCGGCCTTCCAGGGCGCCGACCCAAAAGACGTTTCCATCCGAGACGTTTCCTGTCTCGGCCGCTGCGACCATGCGCCCGCAATCATGGTGAATGACAATATTTACGCCCACGTCAGCAGCCGCGACGCCGTCACTATGGCGCAAGATGTGCTCGCCGGCAAACCTCTTCCCCAAGCGCACCGCAGTGCCGAACAAATGGCGGTACTTTCTGATCCATATCATTCCAATTCGAATCCTGGATCGGGGCAGTACGCGGTGGTGCGCCGCTTTGTCGAGACGCGCAATTGGCAGGAGATTATTGCGTCACTGAAAGCGGCTGGCCTTCGCGGCATGGGAGGCGCCGGCTTTCCAACTTTCAGCAAGTGGGAACTGGTGCGCAATGCGTCTGGCAACACGAAGTACATCGTGTGTAATGCCGATGAGAGCGAACCGGGCACCATCAAAGACCGCGGCATCATGGAAAACGTTCCGTATCTCGTGATTGAAGGCATGATCACTGCTGGCCTCGTTACCGGAGCGCGCCAGGGAATTCTTTATATCCGGCACGAATACGAAGGTCCCAAAGAGGTCCTTCAGGAAGAGATTGATCGCTGTTACCAGCAGGGCTTGTTGGGATCTCGAATTCTGGGGAGCGATTTGGCCTTCGATCTGAAGATTTTTGTCAGCCCCGGAGGCTACATCTGCGGAGAAGAAAGCGCTCTGCTTGAGGCGATCGAAGGCAAGCGCGCCGAGCCGCGGAACAAACCTCCGTTCCCCGTCACGAACGGTCTGTGGAACCAGCCCACCGTCATCAACAATGTGGAGACTTTCTGTTTGGCGACTGTAATCCTGGCACGTGGCGCCGATTGGTATAAGGCGCAGGGCAAGAACGGATCGGTGGGAATGAAGTTCGTGGGCATCAGCGGCGATGTGAATCGTCCCGGTATTTTTGAGGTTCCGATGGGGACCACTTACAGCGAACTGATCTTTGAAAATGCCGGCGGCATCTCCGATGGAAGGAAGCTGCTCGCCTTTGCGCCCTCCGGCCCGTCCTCGGGATATTTGCCGGCTTCGATGGCCACCCTTCCGCTCGACTGGAACGCGGTTGCGGCCGCCGGCTCCATGGTCGGCTCCGGAGCGATTGTGGTCTGCGCGGAAGGCAGATGCATGTTGGATATGGCGCTCAATGCCACTCGCTTTTACCGCAATGAGTCCTGCGGCAAGTGCGTACCGTGCCGCGTGGGATCGCAGAAGATGGTCGAGATGCTCAAGGGCTGGACGACTGGCCAAAGTTCGCAGGACGACATGCAGGTTCTGGCGGAGCTTTCGACGGCCATGAAGCAGGCCTCGATCTGCGGACTCGGACAGGTAGTGCCGGTCCCCATTGCCTCGGTGATGAAACATTTTCCGGGCGTGGTAGAGGAGCACATCGCCCACCGCCGCTGTCCAGGAGGGATTTGTTTCAGTCAGTCCTAAGCCGTTGGTTAAGGAATCACGCGTTTTAACTAATCATGGCCCCCGATGCGGTAGCAGGCCAGCAGACGCCTGCAAATCACGTGCAACTGACCATCGATGGCACTTCGGTGACCGTCCCTCAGGGCACCACTATTTTTGACGCTGCCCGTACCCTCGGCATTCCAATCCCTACCCTTTGCCACCAGCAGAATGAGAATCCGGTAGGCGTGTGCCGTGTGTGTGTAGTGGACGTCGGCCAGCGAGTTTACGCCGCTTCCTGCATTCGTCAAGCCGAACAGGGGATGACGGTGAAGACGAACACCGAACCGGTATCGGGCGTTCGTCGCACTCTGGTCGAGCTGTTGATGTCAGACCATCCTTCTCCGTGTGCGCGGCAGCAGCAATCCGGCGACTGCGAATTGGAGCGCCTCGCCGCGCAATCTGGAATCGCGCAGCCGCGCTTTCCGCACCGCGCTACACCCCGCGGCCACGACGATTCGTCTTTGGCCATCAAGGTTGACCATGAGGCTTGCATTCTCTGCGACCGCTGCATTCGCGGCTGCGACGAGATCCGCAAGAACTGGGTGCTGGCGCGGCGAGGCAAGGGATATCAAGCTGGCATTGCCTTCGACAATAACCTGCCGATGGGAGAGTCTTCCTGCGTTTCCT
>JBAVAA010000807.1:0-1644 GCA_049585515.1 Terriglobales bacterium
GCCCAGGATTATCTTTGCCAGATCATTCGCGACACCCGTCCCGATTTTCTGCATTTGAATCAGCTTAGTTTTGGGGCGCTGCCGGTGCCGACACCGCGGCTGGTGGTGGCGCACGGCGACGTGATTACGTGGTGGTTGAGTATCCACGGACGCGAACCTGCGGCTTCGGCCTGGCTGAAATGGTATCGCGATACGACGGTCGCGGGCTTGCGGCGGGCCGAGGCCGTGGTCTCAACATCGCGCTGGATGGAAGAGATGCTGCGCCGTGCCTATGGCGACGATTTCGACGGGCATGTGATTCCTCCGGGACGCAATCCCATCTACTTCAATCCATTTGTTACGAAGGAAGAGTCCGTGCTGGCGATTGGGCGGCTGTGGGATACGGGGAAGCAGGTGGCATTGCTCACCCAGCACACGCATCGTTTGCCGGTGTGCATTGTGGGGGCGGATAATCCGATTCCGGTGCCGCCGGTGCCGATCCGCGCGGATGTCCGCGTGTCGACGGGGTTCCAGGAAATTTCGGTGAAGGGAGCGCAGACCGAATCGCAACTGCGCACGCTGTATAGCAAGTCGACGATCTTTGCGGCGACTTCGCGCTACGAGCCTACGGGACTGGCGTCGGTGGAGGCTGCGTTTTCGCGCTGCGCGCTGGTGGCCAACGACACCGACGTGTATCGCGAGCTGTGGGGCGACGCGGCCTTGTACTTCGAACGCAATAATGCCGACAGCCTGAGCGAGGTGCTCGGCCAACTGGACGCAGACCGCGATCTGGCCCGACTTTATGGGACGCGCGCTTATAACCGTGCTCGCGAGCGCTACACGGCGCGGCGGATGGTGGATGATTATCTGCGGCTGTACCGGCGGCTGCGGACTGCGAAGGTGGCGGCGTAAATCGCGCGCGGCTGCGGGTTGGCCCGGCGGCTTTGCTGAAGAACGAATCGCGGGCGCAACGCCTGCCTCAGGCGCTGAAGCGCGGACACATTTCAACGTCTTAACGGCACGAGTGGAACTCGTGCCCTTCCCGTCTCGATCCGCCCTTTCTTGTGAGCTGTCTTTCTAATCAGTCTATCTGGCTCACCCGACTACCGGGCGGTTATGAACTTCTGAATTTCGCTCTCGAACACCGATGCGGGAACGGCTCCCACCACGCGGTCGCCGTCCAGAGAATCTTTTGTTGTTTTGCCAATCACGAAACTGGGCGTAGCGCTGATGCCTACGGTGCCAGCGTCGGCCATACCCTTCTCGATTTCGAGCTTGTATTTCTCGGCCTGGGCACAGGCTTTAAAGCTGGCCATCTCGAGGCCATTGGTCTGGGCGTATTTGACGATGGCATCGGAGCTTAAGTCGGAGGAATTGTCGATCATGGTGTCGCGCAATTGCCAGTACTTGTTCTGTTCGCCGGCGCACCAGGCGGCCTCGGCCGCCTTCTCCGCGTTGGCGTGGAAACTTAGCGGCAGGTCGCGGCTCACGAATCGCACTTTGCCAGTATCGATGTAATTCTTTTTCAGCTCGGCAAAGGTCTCGGTGTGATACTTGCGGCAGAACGGGCATTGATAGTCGGTGAACTCGACGATGGTGACGGGAGCATCGTCGCGGCCCATCCAGTGCCAGCCTGAAGTCAGCTTTAACGTTACTTTGTCGTTG
>JBAVAA010000808.1:0-5471 GCA_049585515.1 Terriglobales bacterium
ACTCTATCTCGACCGCTTCCGGCTCGACCATCACAAATTTCCCCATCGATCCCTTGTCGATGAACTTGATGCGCCCGGTGATCTTGGCGAACAGCGTGTCGTCTTTGCCGCGTCCAACGTTCAGTCCGGGCTTCACCCGCGTACCGCGCTGGCGCACGATGATGGTACCCCCCGGCACCAGTTGTCCACCAAAAGCCTTAAAGCCAAGCCGCTGCGCGTTGGAGTCGCGCCCGTTTCGTGAAGTACCCTGTCCCTTTTTATGCGCCATAAATCCTCAAATCAAAATCCTCAAAATTAAATTCAATATTATAGATTGTCATCCTGAGCGAAGCGAAGGACCTGCTTCTCTAGCGCCCCAAAATCCAAATTGTCGTTCCGTCTAGGCAAGACGACCGTACGTTCTACTTCTTACCCTTCTTCGCCGCCTTCTTTTTCGCCGCTGACTTCTTCGGGTGCGCATGCGCCACGTGCTTGGTCGCCTTTTTCCCCGGACGCTTCGAGCGCTTCACTTCCGCATGAGTCTCGTGTTCGGCGCCCTCAGTCGCCCGCTTAACCTTCTTTTCTTTCTTCGGCAGCTCAGGCGCTTTGAACGACTGCCCATCAAAAGCAATCTCCGTGATCCGGACCGCCGTATAGTTCTGCCGGTGTCCACGCAGCTTCTTGTATTGCTTTTTGCGCTTGTAATGGAAGACCAGTATCTTCTCGCCGCGTCCCTGTTCGACGACCTCTCCCGTCACCAGCGCGCCCGACCCCGGGGGCAATACGCTGCCCGCATCGGCGGAAACCGCCAGCACGTCGCCAAACTCGACCCTGCCGTCCTTGTCTTCCTGCGTTTCCATCCGGATCACGTCGCCCGGAGCGACGCGATACTGCTTTCCACCTGCGCGGATCACCGCGTACATAAACTCTCCTTAAAATACTTCTGTGGTGACGGGGCTTCGCCCCGTTCCCGTAGGGACAGCCGCCCTCGGCTGTCCAAGCCGAGCACAGCTCGGCAGATACCCTAATACCCTGGTAAGTATGCTTGCTGTTTTTCCGCAACGGCTTCTGACCGGAAACGCGGCGCAGCCCCAGAACGGGTCCGCAAGTACAGGCAAACTCAAGTAGTCTATCGTGCGCCGTGGAAGTCGGTCAAACGGAATCCGCCGATGGTAGAGCCTACCCGTACGATGTCCCGAGCCACTCGCAACCAGCCCTTTGGCTACAATGCCCAGAGCGCGTTTCACTACCAAACTGTTCGCTGATCGGTTCGATGAATTTGGATGACACCATCGTCGCCATCGCCACTCCGCCCGGTCGCGGCGGCATAGGCGTGGTTCGCCTGGCCGGCCCCGAGGCGCGGGCAATCGCCGCACCCATGCTCCGCCTAAGCCGGGAACTGGAACCGGGAAGAGCCATCCACGGTGTTCTGGTAGAACCGTGTGGCGCGGGCGCCCCCGCCCGCGAAACGATTGAGGCCGCCACAAATCAATCCCGTATCGACGAAGTCGTGGTCACCTACTTCGCCAAGCCTCACTCCTATACCACCGATGACATCGTAGAAATATCCGCCCACGGATCGCCTGTGGTTCTCCGCCATATAGTCGAACTCTCGCTAGCCCGAGGAGCCCGCCTCGCCGAACCCGGAGAATTCACCATGCGCGCCTTCCTTAACGGACGCCTCGATCTGACCCAGGCCGAGGCTGTCCGTGACCTGATCGATTCCCAAACTCTGTTTCAAGCCAAAGTTGCGGCCCAGCAATTGGAAGGCGCGCTATCCAATCGCCTCAAGCCCATCAAACAGAAGTTGATTGAGCTGATTGCCCTGCTCGAGGCGGGCATCGACTTCGCCGAGGATGATGTCTCCATCGCGCGGGACGCTACCATCCTCGATCGCATCGCTCGAATCGAAACTCCACTCACACAGCTCGCCGCCACTTTTACTTACGGCAAAATTATTCACCAGGGACTGACCCTGGCCATCGTAGGACGTCCTAACGTGGGCAAGTCCAGCCTTTTTAATCGCTTGGTAGAGAGCGAACGCGCCATTGTTACGGCCCAGCCGGGTACAACACGCGATCTGGTAAGCGAGACCGTCGCCATCGGCGGGATTCCCGTTGAACTGGTGGACACGGCGGGCATCCGCCGCGCCCTCGACGAAGCCGAAAGCATCGGCATCAAGAAATCAATGGAGGCCCTGGCCGACGCCGACTTAGTTCTTGTAGTAATCGATAAATCGCAGCCTCTTACCGAAGAAGACAACGAATTACTAAGTCAGATAGAAAGCCGCCCGGGAATCGTAGTAGAGAATAAGTCCGACCTGCCAAGCACAGGTGAGGGCCTCTGGGGGAACGGGCGACCTGCCCGTCCAGCCCTGGCAGAGTCCAGCAAATTTTCCGAGGCAGAGCCTGACTGCGCGCCCCGCATTCCCACATCCGCTCTAACCGGCGAAGGGATTCCCGCCCTGCGCGACGCCATTCTTCGCCACGTTGCCGGAGACTCGACAATCCAGCCAGAAGCGGGCTTCCTCACCAGCGTGCGCCACCAGAAATTAGTCACCGATGCGCTAACCTCGCTAAACGCCGCCACCAGCGCCGTAGCTGACCATGTCCCCCACGAGATGCTCCTACTCGATCTCTACGGATGTCTGCGCCCCCTCGACGAAATCACCGGCGCCACCACTACCGACGACATCCTCAACCTGATATTCGGAACCTTCTGCATCGGAAAGTAGAGCGACTGTCCAGCATTAAGAAATGTAGAAATCACGATCATTGCTTTGAAAATAGTGAGAGTATGGTCCTATAGTATCCAACTGGAGGCATTAGACATTCGACTTGATTTATGTCTCCGGAAAACGGCGCTCGCAGACGCGCAAATCGTAGCGCTGGTATTGAAGCGAGGGGGAGTAGGCTCGGGCAACCTGGGCTTGTTTTGGAATATGGATTTGGATATTGTATCCGCTATTCGATTTCGTTCACTGAGGTCCGTGCAGAACATTCGAGTCATTCTCGCTTTATCGCGCCAAACTCACTGCCAGGAGCCATCTTGACCTTTTCCGAGCGGTTGCAGGAGATTCGCACAGGATTTGAACGGCCTTTCTGGGTCGCCAACATCACTGAGATTTTTGAGCGGCTTTCCTACTATGCGGCTTTTGCGTCGCTTGCACTTTATCTGCAGGAAAAGTTGAATTTTTCTACCGAGCAGACGGGAACTCTTACCGGACTGTTCGGTGGGATGGTGTGGTTCCTCACAATTTTCGGCGGGGCGGCGGCGGACCGTATTGGATTTCGCCGCGCGCTTTCGATGGCGTATCTCATCCTGGCGGCTGCCTATTTTCTGATTGGATCGATTGCCGCGCCTTGGCTTGCGCCGGTACGCAGTCACGTGCCGGTGCTTTTGTTCGTGGGCTGCATACTTAGCCTTCCGGCGCTGGGCGTGGCACTGGTAAAACCTTGCGTGGTGGGGACGACCGCGCGGTCCTCGAAGGAAAACGTGCGCTCGATCGGCTACTCCATCTATTACACGATGGTTAACATTGGCGGCGCCACCGGACCTTACTTTGCGTCATGGGTGCACCGGCATCTGGGGGTCGAGAATGTGTATCGGGTGGCGGCGATCAGCGTCTTCCTGATGTTTTTCGTGGTACAAATTTTTTTTCGCGAACCACGCAAGGCAGAGGAAGCGGCTGCGCCTACCGTGGCCGATGTTGCGCGCAACTTTTGCGTGGTGGTGGGAAATTACCGGCTGGTGTTTGCCCCGCTGATGGTTGCGATTGTGCTGCGCGTTGCAATGTCGATCTATTCGTTCCACGTGCCCTGGGGAATCTGGGTCGCGCTGCTCGTGATCGGGCTTGCGGGGATGAGCCGGTTTATGTGGTTCCTGATGTTGTTTACGGGATACTGGGTGGTGTTCTGGCAGCAGTACATCAGCTTGCCGGGGTATCTGCACGCGTATATCGATCCACACGCAGACGTCGAGAAGATTCTGGTGACGGATGGGCTGGCAGTAATCTGTCTTACGCTGCTGGTGAATTATCTGACGCGCAAGATTCCGGCATTCCAGGCGGTGATTCTAGGTACGGTGATCACGTCGGTGGCGTGGCTGATCATCGCGATGCGGCCGACAATCTGGGGCGCGGTGCTGTCATTGTTCGTGCTGGCGCTGGGAGAGATCGTGCAGCAGCCGCGATATTACGAATATATTTCGCGTCTGGCGCCGCCGGGGCAGCAGGGCACATACATGGGATTTGCATTTCTGCCGATGGGGATTGGATCGCTGATCGGAGGCTGGTTCGGCGGGCACATGGCTCATCATTTTGGAGAAGTAATGCATCGTCCGGAGCGAATGTGGTGGGCGACTACGATGGTCGGGCTCGGCACGGCGGTGGTGTTGTGGATTTATGACAGGGTGGTGAGAGTTAGGGCTTAGAGGAAGAGCGCGGAGACACTTTTCGCGGCTCTTGATGGCACGACCAAGATCGTGCCCTTCCCGAAAACGGGCCGAAACAAAACTTTTCCGGCAAGCTGGTCAGACAGTGTATTCTTTTCTCCTTGATTACGGTTCAGGGGCATGGCGGAGACGGCAAGCCCCGTCTCCGCACGAATAGTTTGCGCCTTACGCCGGCTTTTGTCAGGGGCGGATAGTTAGGGGAGGCTGTTTGGCGACCAGGTCGGCGTATTCGGCTTTTACGGCGGCCAGTTCTTTTTCCATTTCGTGCATGAGGGAGACTTCGGTGTCGGTGGGGGGGAAGCCGGAACCCCCGGCCACATCGCCGCCGCCGGGGCCGATTTCGGCATACAACCATACAAGGTTGAAGTAGAGCTTATAGGACTCAACGAAATATTTGTCGTCGCTCATGGTGAGCGCGTTCGAAAGCACCTTGTGCTCGATCTCTTCCAATTTGCGGTTTAGTTCTTCGTCGGTCTTCAACTGGTCGGGATTGGTTTTGCTGCTGCGGAGCATGGCGATCGCGACGTCCAATTGCTTGCGGACCCATTCTATGTGATTGACAAAGTCGGCGGTGCTGCTGATGAGATCGCAGACGGAGGTTTGCAGATCGATGGAACGCTTCAGGTCTTCGTCGGAGGCGAGAGTGTGCGGGTCTCGCTTGAGTTCGAAGGGCTGGGTGTAGGTCTTGTCGTCGACGGTAATTCTGACGGTGTACTTGCCGGGAAGCGCGATCGGACCTCCCGCATCTTTGAGTGATACCCCCCAATGAGTGACAGGACGAAGATCCTTGCCCCAGAAGCGGGGCTCGATCCAGATGTTTGGGTTCTCGACGGGAGTGGTCCGCAGTTCAATGAGGCGTGGGCCGGTAAGGTGAAGATCCCACCAGGTGCGATTGAGTCCGGCTTTGGTTTGGCGTTCCCATTCGCGCAGGACTTTGTTGTCCGAATCTAGAATGGCGATTTTGACGGGCGCCTTCGTCGCGGTCTTGAGCGCGAAGTTGATGTAGGCCCTGCCGGAGCGCAAGAACCTGTATGTGGGCC
>JBAVAA010000809.1:0-3964 GCA_049585515.1 Terriglobales bacterium
GCGGAAACCCATCCTCTGCGAGTCGCCAGGTCTCGCACCTCACGGGTGGCGACAAACGACACTACCAGGGAGAAAGCAAATAAAGCAAAGAACAGGAGCGTCAAGATTAAAGTCCCTTCCGCTTAAAATACTGTGCCCTTAAGACCGCGTGCATGACTCGTGAATTTTCAGTAATCGCATTAGACAGAGTTTTCCCATTCAGTGGCGTCGGTGACGAATCCAAATATTGATTCGAGAAACTATACAACCGCCGACTGAGGATGAGCAACCGCCTGGCGCAAATTTTCTGGATAACTTTCTTGGTTAACGTTTACGATTAAGTTTGGATCAACTTCTCTAGTTAACTTCCGTATGACCCTGAGGCTGCGTAACCGCACGGTCTGCACCTTATTCGTTCGATTGCGTGCTAAACTCGACCCACGAGTCTCTTCAGGAGTCTGAGTATGCCGGGGTGGAACCGCCGCTTTGTTTTGCGAGGCGTTTGTCTTTTGCTGGTTGGGTTGTGCAGCCTCCACCTTGCGGCTCAGACGGCCCCCGCGGCGTCGACGCCGCAGTCCGCGCCCGCGCAAGAAGCATCTACGCACCAACCGACGGGACCGTTTCCAAATTCCAACATTAAGTTGGGTATCGGCGATCTGATTGAGATCAGTGTATTCGGTGTGCCCGACCTTTCCACCAAGACGCGTATCAGTGGCTCGGGCGATGTCTATCTTCCCCTGATTGACTACGTTCATGTCGCCGACTTGAGCAGCGACGAGGCGCAGGAATTGATCCAAAAGCGTCTGGAGGATGGAGGATTCGTCCGCAACCCGCACGTTTCCATTTTCGTGGACGAATCCGCTTCGCAGGCCATCACCCTGTTGGGAGAGGTCAATCGTCCCGGCCCCTATCCGGCGACCGGCGAGCGCCATCTTTTCGACATGATTTCATTGGCCGGAGGACTCACCGACAAAGCGGGACGCATGGTAACCATTGAGCATCGCGGAGATCCCGCACAGAAAGTCCAGATTCAGCTTTCATCGAATCTCGCCGAAGATTCTCAGAGTAATGTAGAGGTCTTGCCGGGAGACATGATCATAGTTTCTCGTGCGGGGATCGTTTACGTGGTGGGCGATGTGCAGCACCCGAGCGGATTTCTAATCGAGGATACCAACCTCTCCGTTCTCAAAGCTCTCGCGTTGGCGGGTGGGAGCACGCGCACCTCCGCCTTGAGTAAAACCAGGATCCTGCGGCAGACGCCGAACGGCGTCCAGGAAATTCCCATCAACCTGAAAAAGGTACTCTACGCAAAAGCGCCGGACATGCCGTTGGTTAAAGGCGACATTTTGTTCATTCCTGGAAGCGCAGCCAAGTCAGCGGCATATCGCACTGCGGACGCTGCCGTGTCGATGTCCGCGGCGTTGGCCGTGGTTGCGGTTCATCCGTAACGCTGCTCTCGGCCTCGCTCAACGGGTCCTCGCTCAAGACACCAGCGTTTCAAGTACTTTGATGTAGTCGTGCGCTGTTTTTTCGCGAGAGAGATTGTTGACCACGTACCGCCGCCCACTGGCTCCCATCTGTCGCCGGCGCTCCGGATTAGCCGCCAGAGCGAGGATCGCCACCACCAGCGCCTTACTGTTTTCGGGCTCTGTGTAAATGCCACCGCCCGCTTCTTCGACAATCTGGCGCGCTTGCCCGTCGACAGCGACGATGACCGGCCGCTCGCAGGCCATGTATTCCAGCAACTTGGTGGGAATCACCGTCTTGAACAACTCCGTCTTTTTCAGCATGACCAGGCACAGATCGGCGGCCGAGATATAGGCGGGAATTCGTTCCCGCGGCTGCTGTCCAAGAAATTGGATGTTCGTGAGTCCGCTCGCTGCAGCGAGTCTCTCGATTCGTTCCTTTTCCGCTCCTTCGCCGATCAGCAAAAACGTCGCCTGCGGCAAAGCAGTCTTCAGTTCCTGGGCGGCGGCAATCAATATTCCCAGTCCATGCGCATTGCCCATGGTTCCTATGTAGCAGATCAGGAAACGATCCTCCGAGTGCAGTTGTATTCGCACTTCTGCCGCCGCCGGGACGGACCGGAAAATATCGGTCTCCACACCATTTTCGACAATAGCAATCTTTGCTTCGGGAACGCCGTAGTGCCGAATCAGGTGGTTCTTGAAGGCTGGAGAAACCACGGCCACGCGGTCGGCGTGGCGGTAAAGAAAACTCGCGATCGCCCGCAGCGTGCGATAAAGCGCGGAGCCCTCCGTGCCCACGCCAACGGCCGCGAGCGATTCCGGCCAAAGATCGCGCACTTCGAAGACGAAAGGGACGCGCTTCCAAAACGCCAGCCACCACCCGGCGAGGGCGCACAGCAATTGGGGCGACGTGGCGATGATCACATCTGCCTTTTGCAGATCGAGGCCGGCGATTGCAGCGGAAATACAGAACGACGCGTAATTGCGGATCCGTTCGTGCGCTTTTCGGTTTGGCAAAGGCCACAGCCAGGTACGCACGACCCGCACCCCGTCGACGCATTCTGAGAAGCGAAGATGGTGGAGCCGCGACCGCCATTCCTCAGGCACGACACCAGTCGGATGATTGGGAAATCCGGTGAGGACAGTGACATCATGCCCCATCCGCGCCCAATGCCGGGATAACTCATCGGCGCGAGCCGCCGGCGCTCCCATTTCAGGCGGAAAGTATTGTGAGACGTAAAGAATCTTCACGATGAGCTGCGCCGGAAAGTGTAGCGCCGCCGTCCCGGCGGCTGTCCGGCGGGCGTCCTCGCCCGCCGAGGCCGGGACGCCCTCAAGACAGCCGGCAAGATGCCGGCGCGACGGTCGGCGACCTTTACTATCCATTCCCTGATCATGTCGCTAGTAGTGCAACAATTTGAAAACGCTTTTCTCAACCAGGGCGCGAGTCCGGTTGCTGCGCCGCTGCGCGTAACCTTCCCATCGTTCTGCAATCGCCGCAAAGCGGGCATCCCCGGTCAGTTCCGACATTACGCGCAACTGTACGCTATGCAAACGGTGATAGAAAGGACTCGCCAACATCTTCAACTGAGTCCCGGACTGTTCATAGAGCGACCAGTATCCGGTATCGAATCTGGCGAGATTGTGCAACAAAGTCGCGACCCCGCGATCGAAAATCCCTTTGGCTGCGGCATCGGCGCGTGCCAACTGGTAATCGAACACTCCCCATAAGGCCCACATGAATCCGTTCAAGATGTGCGTCGGCGGATCGACGAGATATTCTTCAATCCAAAGATTTTTCTCTTCGTCCTCGAACAATACCCCGCCCTCGGCTATGGGTCGCGTGAGGGCGACAAAGGCTTTATCGGCCGCAGTCCGATACTTCTCATCTTTGGAACGGGAATGCGAATGCGCCCGCAAAAGCAGTGACACGCCCTGGCCTTGTGCCAGTCCCGAATACCACGGCGCCTTCAACGTGTCGCGATAGTCCCAGTCAAAATGATGATTCCACACCCAAAGCCCGTGAGAATTCTGTTCCAGGTTTGCGGTAAGCCAGTCGGCAGCTTTGAGTGTCTTCTGCCAGCGAACCTTGTCGCCGGTTTCGCAGAAACGGTTAAAGTTCGCGAGACCCCACTGCGCAATTGCAATCGGGTTATATTGCAGGCCAATCGCTCCGTGGTAGTCGAGCATGGGAATTCCGTCAGCATCGTAGGAACCGGCGTAGTCCGCCTTTTCGTGAAACAGCATGTAGTACTCGCCCAGCCGGCTGGCGGTGCCTCGAGGATTGATCTGTGGAGTTTCATGCCAAAACGTCAGGTGGCTTCGTCCGGAACCGAGTCCGGAAACAAGATAGGCGCTGAAGATACGCCGGTAATAGTGCCAACGGCGGGCGAGACTCATGCCGATTCGACTTCCCAGAGCGTAGTCACCAGATCGTCCGTCTCGACGGCAATGGTGGTCGCTGCAAGATATGGAGTCGTGTTCTCGCCGTCGGGCAGAAAGGCGTTGCCGTACTG
>JBAVAA010000810.1:0-3530 GCA_049585515.1 Terriglobales bacterium
ATCTTTGGGTATGACACTGCGGGTCTCGATTGGTGGGAGTATTGGATTGATATTCATATTCCGGCATTGCGGCGGTGGACCTATCCGCTGATAGAAGGGCGTCCGCTGGAGGCACGCGAGCCGCGAGTGCTGCAGATGCCGCCGTCGGCTTCGTCAACGACTTGTTCCGAAAATGTCGCGGGTATGAAGACGGGTACGAACGGAGCAACGTGGCAATATTCCTGACGGGTGGTACCGGATACATCGGCGCACACGTCGCCGCGAATTTGCTTGACCAGCACGACGCAACGTTGAATTTGCTGGTCCGCGGCCGCGATCCGCGTGACGCGGAATTGCGGCTCTGGCAGGCCTTGCAACTGCACTTGCCGTTTTCCAGATTCTACGAATATTTGCAGGCGAAGATTCGGATCTTTCGCGGGGACCTCACCTCTCCACAGTTTGGGCTCGAAGCGGGCGATTACGATCGACTCGTTCACACTACCGATTCGGTGATCCATTGCGCGGCCTCGCTGAATCGAAAGTCGGAAAAGAGTTGTTTAAACGTAAATCTGCGGGGAACGCTGGAAGTGATTCAGCTGGCACGGCGATCGCAGTATTACCACGGGTTGCGGCGGTTTTCCAACGTGAGCACGGTGGCGGTCGCGGGGAAGCGCAGCCACGAGATTGTTTCGGAAGATGCGTCGATTGAGTGGGAACGGTCGGACTACGATCCCTATGCGCGGACGAAGAAATTCTGCGAACACATGGTGCGCGAGTTGCTGCCGGACGTGCCACTGACGATTTTTCGGCCAAGCATCGTGCTGGGAGACAGCCGCTATCCGCAGACCACGCAGTTCGACATGGTGCGGTCGTTCGTATTTCTGGCAGGATTACCGGCGCTGCCGTTTCGTCCGCACGACAAGATCGACATTGTGAATGTGGACTTCGTCGCGGATGCGATTTCTATTTTGCACATGAAGGAAAATCCCGAACACGATACCTATCATCTTTCTTCGGGGAACGATTCGCAGACGTTTCGGGAATTGACCCAAGCGTTGGCGGCGGAGCAGAACAAGCGGGGGCCGGTGTTTTTGCCGATTCTTGAAAAACCCTTCGGCTCTCTGGTCAATCTGCTGGCGAACCGCCAGGGGCCGGTGGGACATAATGCGGCGTTGATGAAGGTCTTCCTGCCGTATCTGAACTGGAATACGGTGTTCGACAACACGCGGGTCACGACGGAGTTGGGACGCAAGCCCGTGCCGTTCTCGCAGTACAGCTTTCCATTGCTTCGTTTCAGCCGCGAGCACAATTTTGAATATCCGTACCAGGCGTGGCCGGAGAGCGCGAGAGCGGGAGGGTCGGCCGCATGATGGACTTCGTTCTGGAAGCCTGGGTATCCGGCATCATTGAGGGCAAGAAAATTCAGTGGATGATGGGCAAGCGCGAACCGTGGCAGCCGGGCGACAAATTGAAGCTGCTCTTCGCTGGCTATAACGGGACGCGCAACACGGGATCGGATGTGCGGGTGGAAGAGATGCTGCGGCAGATCCGGCGCATTCTGGGGCCGGAGAACGTGGACCTGAGCATGATGACCTTTAATTTCGACCGCTCGCGCGGATATTTCGAAGGCACATCACAGGTGCGACTGCCGGATATTTTTCCTCCATTTCTGGCGAATGAAGTTCCTAAGCATCACGGTGTGGTGGCGTGCGAGGGGTCGATGTTCAAATCGAAATTCGCGAATGCGCTGGCCACGATGATGATCGGGTCGCTGGGCATTGCCGCGGCGGAGAACAAGTTGTCGGTCGGTTATGGCGCTGAGGCGGGACACATGGATCCGCTAATTGCGAAGATGTGTGGGCGCTATTGCAGAAATTCACTGGTGATCACGCGCAACGACGAATCCCGGAAAATCCTGCGCGAACTCGGCGTGCCAACGGAATTGGGCACGGACACGGCGTGGACGTTTGAGCCGCTGGGCGCGGAGTATGGACAGAAGACACTGCGCGATGTGGGTTGGGACGGGAAGATGCCGGTGCTGGTGGTATGCCCGATCAATCCGTTTGAGTGGCCGGTGAAGGCCTCGGTGGCGAAGGCCGCGCTGCATAGCCTTACCGGTGCGTACAAAGAGAGTCACTATCGCGGACCCTATTTTCACAATGCGGGGCCGGAAGCGGACCGTGCCTACGAACATTATTTGAGTTCGATTGCCAAAGCGGTGGCCGCATTCCGTCTGAAGAGAAATGTGTTTGTGATCATGGCCGCGACTGAGCGCATGGATGCCCGGCCGTGCCGGCGTATCTCGGAAAAGCTCGGCGGAGTTCCGATACTGACTTCGGACGATTACAACATGTATCAACTGGTCAGCGTTCTACGCGCTTGCCGCATGATGGTGTCTTCGCGCTATCACGGGATTGTGACTTCAATGCCGGCACTGGTGCCGTCGGCGGGCATCACCATGGATGAGCGCATACGGAATCTGATGAACGAGCGCGGGCATCCGGAGTTGCTGATGAATGTGGATGATCCGGACCTGGAGGGGCGAACTCTGGCGGCGCTTGAGATTCTGGATCGCGAGGGCGAACGGATTGCCGACGGCATTGCGCGGACGGTGGTGCGGAATTTGAAATTGATGGCTCGCATGGGCGTGTATTTCGAGGAAGAGGTGCAGAGGCGGTATCCGGAGTTTCCAACGCGGCTCGGGGAGTGGAGTTGGGAGGATTATCTTCCGCCGATGAGCGACGGGTTGAAGGAATTGGTGGCGGGGTACGGGTAGACGGTCGCGGGGAGAAGCCTTGCGGCGGCGGTTTAGGGTGAGGGGTTCTTCGACTCCGCGGCTGATTCGCGAAGCGAGTCAGCCGCTGCGCTCAGGATGACACTTCAGAGAACAGATGACTTTCCTGGAACAAATTTTTGCCAACCTGGAGCGAAGCGGCGATAGCGTCGTGCTCCAGGAAATCCGCGAGGGGCAAGTGGTTTCGCACACGGCGCGGCAGTTGCTGGCGCAGGTGCAGGTGGCCCGGACTTATCTTCGGCGCTTGCGGCTCAGGAAGGGCGACCGGTGCGCGCTGCTGGCGCACAACTCAACGCAGTGGGTCGCGATGGATTTAGCCGTCATGGCGGAAGGGTTGACGGTTGTGCCGCTGTACGCGCGGCAAGCTCCGTCCGAACTGGTGGCCATGATGAAGGACTGCTGGCCGTCTGTAATTGCTTGCGGTGAACAGTCGTTGGCGGATGCGATCTTGCAGGCGTGGCCGGAAGCGCCGCCGAGTTTTTGCTTTGAAAATGTATTCACGGCGGGCCGCGGGCCGGTGGAGAATCCGGCGTTAAAGGTTGCAGCCGAAGATGTGGTGACGATTATCTACACCTCAGGCACCTCGGGCGAAGCCAAAGGCGTGATGCTGAATGCAGGCAACGTCGGATACATGCTGGGCTGCACTTCGGGGCGGCTGGATCAGTTGATGCGCCGTACTCCGGCCGGCGGTCGAGTTGATGGTCCCATGAAATCCCCTCCCGAACGGGATGCCGTGTTTCACTACCTGCCATTGTGC
>JBAVAA010000811.1:0-3570 GCA_049585515.1 Terriglobales bacterium
CCATTACAGTGACGGTAAGAGTCGCGAAGAAATTTTCAGAGAAGAGCCGCGTCGAACTCGATTGCCAAGCCACCAATCAGAAGGGCGAGGTTGTGATCAGCGGTATAGCTGAAGTCATAGCTCCCACGGAAAAGATCCGGCGCGAGCGCGTGACCTTGCCCGAGGTCGAACTGTTGGAACCTGATCAGCGTTAGCCTCTGGCTACCGGACGCGATTTAACGCCTGGCTCGTGCCCCCGACCGTACGCTTTACATGTGGTACCCACCGTTGACATTCAACTCTTGCCCGGTGATATAGTCCGCATCCGCCGCGAGGAAACCGGCCGCTTGCGCTATCTCCTCCGGCGTGGCGAACCGCCCCAAGGGAATTTTCGTTTTGATCTGCGCTGCGATTTCTTCCGGAATCGCATCGACCATCTCGGTCGAGGTGAATCCGGGTGCAATTGCGTTGGCGGTGATGTTGAACTTGGCCATTTCAAGGGCCAGGGTCTTGGTGAAAGCAATAATGCCGCCTTTACTCGCGGAATAATTGGCTTGGCCGAAAGCGCCCATTTGTCCGACCACCGAGCTGATATTAATGATTCGCCCGAACCTCTGGTTGATCATGGCGGGTATGGCGGCGCTGGTGCAGTAGAAGGTGCCGTTGAGGTTGACGTTGATCACCTGCGCCCAGTCGTCGTCGGTCATCTTGCGCATGGACCGGTCACGCGTAATGCCGGCGTTATTTACCAGAATGTCGAGACGCTGCCACTTATCCAGAACTTCTTTTACGATGCGGTGAGCCTCTCCTTTTTGCGAAACATCGCCCTGAACGAGCGCGCACTCCACATCCAGTTGCCGAATTTCGGCTGCGGCACTCTCGGCATGCGGGACGTCCGATCTGTAGTTAAGGGCTATGTTTGCGCCGCGGCGGGCGAGTTCTAGAGCGATTGCACGTCCGATGCCTCGTCCCGCTCCGGTCACCAGCGCGACCTTGCCTTTCAGCGACTTCGCCCCATTTCCATTGCTTCCATTATTTCCGTTGTTTTCCATAGAAGTGTTCCTCTCCTGAGAATTGCAATGCACCACAGCTGGGTCTACCCGCATCACCACATAACCGCCGACCGCTCCGGCGCCAAATCCGGGCGCGAACACACGCATTGGGCGGTTGATGCGCCCGTCGCGTACGGCGTCGTGAATGGCCAAAAGGATACTCGCGGAAGAAGTGTTTCCGACTCGTTCAATGTTGAAGTAGAGATGGTCCGCCTCCACTCCGGCGGCTTTGGCCAGATCGAGCACCATATTTTTATTGGCCTGATGGGGGACAACCAGATCAATCGCATCCATCAGTGAGCCCTTCGCGCCATCCGGGTGCGGAAGCGCTTTAAGTTCGCCGATCATTTGCACCAAATAGCGCTTGGCCAACAGCTTCACTTCGGGACCATACACGGTAATGTTGTTGTCGAACTCCGGATTCGGCCAGATGATGGAGTTCACCTCCGACCAGGGACCGCTGGCATAGGTTTGGAAGACCTCGATGTCCGACGGAACACCCTCCGGAGCGGGGCCCACGACCATGGCGGCAGCTCCGTCGCCGAAAATCATGCGGGAAGTTCGCACCGTTCCGATTTTGTCGGAGAACTTTTCCGCGCAAACGACGATTACGGGCCGCTTCACTTCCTGCAGCAGGCGTACTGCCTCGGCGAGGCCGTAGGACATGCCGGCGCAGGCTGCGATGATGTCGCAAGAATTATGGGTCTGGCGCAATCCCAGCTCTCCCGACAACCATGTAGCAACGGACGGGATGAGAGTGGTGCTGGTGCAACTGCAGAACAAGACGGCGCCGATCTCCGAGGGCTTGCGTCCGGACTTGGTCAATGCTGCCCGCACCGCCAGCAGCGCCATATCCTCCAGACTCAGTTCGCTGTAGCAACGCGACTCGATGCCTGTCTTTCCGGAAATATCCTCGACCGACATGCGTGACCAGCAGTAGGCGTGGTTGCTGATGAGGTCGCGATTCGTGCACAGTACCTCGCCCTCATAGACGGCAATGGCCTCGACCCGAGGCTGCACCTTGTAGGTGTCACGCACAATCACCGGTGGATAGGGCTTCTCGGGTTCGCTCAAGGCCAAGGTCTCGGGCCGGGAAGGACGCGGCCGATGTCCCGCGCCGTTGCGCTTTACCCGCCGCAGGAACTCGGTCACTTCGCCATTTTTCGGATGGAAGGCGACCACGTAATCGTCGTCTCGCAGCTGGCCCACCTCGGTGCTGGTGCTGGTTGCCGGATCCCACCGGTACTGGTTGTGCAGGATCATGGCCTGACGCATCAATGCCTCGAGCTCAGGGATGGTATGAATGCAATCAATGATGTCGTCATAGTCATAGCCGGGAAAATCGCGGTCATAACTCAGCAGGCGGTAAGTTTTATTCTTGGGTTCGGAAAGTATCTCGGCTACCGTGGGCCGGAGGGCACGAAATTCTCCCGCGGAGCCCTGCTTGTTTCGCATCACGTCCAGCAGCATGCGGAAACTCTTGTCCTCTGCTTCTTCATCCCACATCGTCGGCAAGGCGTTGTAACCGGCTTCGATGGCTGCGGTTGGCCCGGCCCCGTCGCGCGGCTTGTAGAGCCCGAGGAAGATATCGCTGCGGTTCCGCGGGAGATCGCCCCAACGCGTCGGGCGCTTCTCATACATGGTCAGAACGTAGCGTTGCGCCCAGAATAGATTCAGCGCCATGTCGCGGCAGACTTCGTAGCGGTTCTGATAATGGCCGGCCTGCACACGGGCCACGATCTCCGCTAGCGTCGGGGCCTTCTCCCCAAAATCCCGCCGGATGCAGGAGTTGAACTGCTGAAGGTTCTGAAAGACGGAGAAATCCAATTCCGGGAAAAAATTGCAGGGAAAGACCATCCGGCCATAACGATTCATCACAAACGGTTTGACTGACATAACGCCCTTCTCTCCTACCCAGGGTGGTGGCAGCTACTCGAACTCGATCAGGATCTGGTTGAGTTTCACTGCTTCCCCTGGCGCTACTTTGACTGCTTTCACTTTTCCTGCGGTCGGCGCCGTAACGCTGGTTTCCATCTTCATGGCCTCCAGAACCACGAGCAAATCGTCCGGCTGCAGTTGATCTCCGGCCTGCACACAAACTCGCACTACGATTCCAGCGACGGGACTGCGGCATACTTGCGACTCCGCCGCATCCACATCTGAAGAAGAGCCGGGTCGAGGAGCGGTGGGAACTCGCGCAGACTGAAGCATCCCAATCCCTGCCGAGTGCGTTCCCGGTAAGCCAACCGCGTCTTCGCCGCCTTCGACTTCGACCTCAACCTCGTAGGTCTTTCCTCCAATCGCGATCTGAACCTTCAAGAGCGGCTCCTGTAGAGGGTCGCGCCTTTCGATGAATCGTTCGCGCGTTTCCCGGGCGCGATCTCGTGATTCATGATCTGCGTATTCATCATTCGCGCCTTCTCGAAGCAAAGTTGCGCGATGCCTGGATTACCGCCCGACCTTGCTGTGCCCACCGAGTAGATACTGTTTCTGGGGTCTCCAGTATCTTCACCGAGCGAATCTGGACCTTTCTGCCAAG
>JBAVAA010000812.1:0-3526 GCA_049585515.1 Terriglobales bacterium
CCCGGACGGTGGGCCTCCATCTAGTGTGTGAGAAGGAAGGTCACCGGGATCGGCGTCGTAAGTCAGAGGGAAAAAGACTATGGCAGAAAGCAATTTCTACACGGCAGAAGAATCCATTTTCGGGCTCCCCACCATCATGACTAACAACACTCCCTGCGGCCTGCGAGATTTTGTGCAAAATGAATCTGGCTGGTGCGAACTCCGCAGGATTGAAGGCAAGGTCACGCCTGTTCCTTTGACCGACATGGAATGGGCAATGTTCCACGCATATGTCGAAGAATCACTCGGGAAGGATTTGCCGAGGCCCGAGCCGGAAGCTGGAACATGGTGTCTATGAGGACTATAAGGACGGGCGTTTCCATCCCCGTTTCGATTGGCTGCGCGTCACGCAGACTCTAATGCCTCGGCAAGCTGGCAAGCACTCCGTTCAACGAATCCTGCCAAGCATGGGCAATCATTCCCGGGCGAACGCTTCCACGCCAATAGGCAAGAATCCCGAACATTGCCCCGTACAGACCGATCAGAATCACCATCCGGAAACCTTGGTACGCATGAGCCCCGCCAAATGCTGCGGCTGAAAGAAGAATGCCAGCGGGAGTGCTCTTGGTCAGGGCCATGAATTGCCGTTGTAGGTAACCTCGAAAGATCGTCTCCTCGCAAATACCCGCAGTAACGGAGAGTGCGATCCACAATATCAGTTCGATACCTCCTTGGGGGAGCATAGAGACATTGCGACCCAGCGCGGCGATGCGCAGGAGCCAGCCAAGTATCCAAAGGGCCGCCGCCGCGACGATCCAGAACCCAGCGGCAATTCCGATATCCCGCAGCACTTCGCGGACGGAATGCCAGCGATTTCCGAGCACAATGAAAACAGACGCGCCACTACGCCACACGCCCGCCACTACCAGAATAAATAAAAGCCATTCATAGAAGAGGGTAACTATATAAAAGCGCACCCGGTTTGGGTTAGCCGACGCGCTCAGTTGATCTGCAAAACTCTTATGCCAGATCGCCCAACCGCTCGTCGCGGCGAGCACCAGAATCGTGTGGATTGGGCTAGCGATTTGACGATAACGATCTGATGCTGGCTTATCCAGAGCAGGAGTGTCCATGATCAGTGCACGTTTGTAGAAATCATCTTGCGCAGTTCCTGAATCGTAGCCCTAAGAGCAAGCTTCTTGCTCTCGTAGTTCTCGTCCCGTTGCGACACGCGGGCCATCTCGCGCTGGAGTCTTTGAAGCCCAGATATGGATTCCACTACCAAGGCTGCGCGTGCGGCTGGAGCAACGCTGGGCATGAGATGCCTCACTGGTATTGGTCTTTCGGGGAATTGCCCTTCAGCTTAGTAGCGCAGAATTGTGGTGTCAAGTGCTGTTGTCCGCGAATACTTGACCTGCGCATGCGGAGGAAAAAAGTGGTGCAGTCATCGCATCGGAGAGGATAAGAGACTGCACCAAAGGGAAATAGCTGCTTGGTACGCTCGGGAATCAGCGAACCTTGTTACATCGAACAGCACTTTCAGCGATCAAATCTAGCAACGGGTCTGAAGTGGTGTCTGTTCAAAATTGCACACACTCCGGGCGCAATGGCAGCAGGACAGCTACCACCATGGATGGTCAGCGAAATCAGCAAGATGGGACGAATTGACTTCCGATCCCAGGGATGACATCATCATCTTGTCGGGCGGAATCGCAGCTTTGCCCGCAGATTGACGCTGTTCTCGCCCTTCTTGCGCTTTCATTCATCCTTCATCATAGGAAGTTGCATTCTGCACATTCGGAGACGAGAGGGGGTCAATCATGACAGCCGTAGTAGCGTCCATGACACTCAGCAAATTTAATCCCAAGGCATTCCTTTCGACCATGGACGGCGGTAGGAAGATCGCAGCTTTTGCCAAAAAGCAGGCGATCTTCGCTCAGGGCGACCCGTCCGATGCTGTTTTTTATATCCAGAAAGGAAAGGTAAAACTCACGGTAGTCTCCAAGATCGTGAAGGAAGCCACCATAGGGATTCTGAACGAGGGCGATTTCTTCGGCGAAGGTTGCCTTACGGGGCAGGCTCTCCGCATGTGCTCCGCAACCGCAATGACGGATTGCTCTGTGATGCGAATCGATAAGGCGTACATGATGGAAGCGCTCCACCGGGAGCACGCGTTTTCCGATATGTTCGTGGCATATTTGCTGACACGAAACATCCGATATGAAGAGGATTTGGTTGACCAGCTTTTCAATTCCAGCGAGAAAAGACTGGCTCGGATGTTGCTATTGCTGGCTCATTTCGGCAAGGAAGGCAAACCCGAGATTGTAATCCCCAAGATGAGTCAGGAAACCCTCGCAGAGATGGTAGGCACAACCCGTTCGCGGGTTAGCTTTTTCATGAATAGGTTTAGGAAATTGGGGTTTATTGATTATCAGGCTGGCGATGCATTGCACGTTCACAGTTCACTTCTCAACGTCGTTCTCCACGACTAGCGTCCGGCTCCGATCCCGCAACGAAGCTGTCAGAGAGCGATGAGCAAATCAGGCACTTGCTGGGTCTAGTCCGGCGAGCGGCGCTAGTTTCGTCGCAACCAACACCTCCAACAAAGTGGCGGTATTACGAACGCTTCCCGAGATGGTGATGAGTGCTTCGGAGAGGAGAGGATGTTGCTCCGACAACGTGTCAAGACGGTCACTCACGTTGTACAGTTGCTGAACTTCGTGCAGGATCGCATTCGAATGCATGGGGTACGCGGCTTTCTTTGAAAGCCTAAGGGGAGAAAACTTCAGATGGGCTGACTTAGTTCAGAAAACCTGAACGAGTAAGAAAGAAGTAGCTTGCTCAATTTCAATGCTAGGCTTGTGCGCCACCGTTGTCAAATTGCGGCTAGGGTCGGTAGTGGACTACTTTGAGGTTTTCTTAACCGTTCCGTTAGGGTTGACCGATTCCATTTTCTCCATGCGTCGTTGAAGGACGAGGAGTTCTTCTCGAATTCGCTCGATGTGATCGATGATTTCCCCAATAGTCTTGGGCGAGTCGCTGGCGCTGGCCATGATTCACGGAGGATACTCCCTTGGGACTGGAAAGTATGTACGCCAGCGTCCAGAATTATGCCACTCTTTCCGCCCTCCGTCGGCAGCCTCGTGCACGTCGGGGCTCAGGAACCTGCGCCTGTCTGTTTGGTGCGCTGCCGCTTCTAATTAGTCATGAGCACTGAGCAGTTTGGATCAGCGGAACCATGCTTTCCACGCCTATGCTCTACGTAACGAGCAGATGAACAGGGGAAGCGAAGCCTCTGGGGTGATGGAATATGAGCCGTATCAATAAACTGATTCCCAAACTGCGCAAGGCTCCGCAACCACCTTTGTCACACGCCGGAGCACCTGCTGAGGCAGACCGAGCCAAGAGGCCACCGCTCGCCGACCCCTCTCCCACTGGCGTGGAACTGAATCCCGGAGATCGCGTCGAAGGCTTGGCTGATTTTGGAAAGCGGACTGGGGAATTCGGAACAGTTGAGCAAACGAACGAAGACGATGCGCTTGTAAAG
>JBAVAA010000813.1:0-14793 GCA_049585515.1 Terriglobales bacterium
GTGATCGAGATCGAGACCTAACCCGGAAGGATCTGCAGGAGATGGACCGGTTCCTCGACCGCCATCCGGAAGTCGCGGAGCAGCTCCGTAAGGATCCTTCTCTGATCGACAATCGCGAGTGGGTCGCCGGTCATTCGGATCTGCGCGAGTTCCTGGAAAAGAATCCCCAGGTGCGCGAAGAGTTTCGCGAAAATCCGAACCAGTTCATGAGGGCGGAAGATCGCTACGACCAGCATGCGGGTGACCATGATCGCGATTGGGATCGCGATCACAATCGTATGGGCGGCGCAAACGACAATGACCGTAACCGCGGGGAATATACCAGCTTTGGCCAGTTTCTCGGCGGACACTCGAGTATGGCAACCGAGCTTTCGAACGACCCGTCGTTGGCCACCAATAAGGAGTACCTGACGACCCACCCAGAACTGGATCAATATCTGAAAGCTCATCCTGAAATGAACCAACAGTTGGCCGCGAATCCGCAAGCGGTCATGAGTTCGACCTGGGTGCAGCAAGGTAGCGGCATGGGCACAAAGCAGCCTATGCAAAAAGAAATGCCCAAGGAGAAACCTCCGAATCAATAAGGGCGATGAGACGAACGGAAAGGAGGCCGGGCAACCGGCCTCCGGTTATTTGTTTTTTTACGGCTACCCAAAAAGATGCTGGCCAGTTGAAGTCATGGAGGTATTCATAAAATGAAGTTCAAAACATCACTCATCGCTGTGCTATCACTCGTCCTCGCCATTTCCGCCGTCGCGGAAAAGAAGAAAAAGCCGGCCCCGCGGGGCATACTGGAAAGCATGCAAGCGGTTCCCTGCGGCGCCAAGGAAAGGGGAGTGACGGGTCTGGGCAGCATGGTCGCGTCCCTCGGTGTGGAGCACGTTAATTCCCATGAGCAGTTATGCCCCCAGTATTTGCTTCGCACCGACGACATTGAGTACCACATTCGTCCCCTGGATACGAAGCACGCGGCCGTTCTTCCGGTTGGCCATGAAGCGGAATATAGAGTGAAAAAGGATCGTCTCTACCTGAGAGTGGTGGACGGGGAAAAGAAAACAACCGTCTACCAGGTCGTTGCCATGCAGCCCACGAATTCCGGGAGCGAGCAGAACTCAGCGTACCATCCCCCGGATACGCGGAAGGATGATAAGCCGATGGCGTCTCGCGCGCCAGCGAACTCCGGCGCCAATCCCCCTCGCGGCGTCGATCCTCCCAACCAGGACAGCAAGCCCAACGACCCGCCATCAGACCATCCGCAATTGTGAGGCAGCCGAACTGGCTTTAGAATGAGCTTTTCCGGCGCGGACAACAAATGTCCGCGCTTTTCCTTCAGGTGTTGCCCCTTCACAGTCGTCGTCGCGTTCATCATTTATACTAGCCAGTTTGATCAGCACTGGTTGACGCTGCTTGAGGGATGGGAGTCGATTCGTGAAGATTCTGGTTTGCATGAAGCAAGTGCCGCAAAAGGACGCTCCGCTGAAGCTGAATGATACGGGGACCTGGATCCGCGAGGATGTTTCCTATGAAGTGAACGAGCCCGACGCATTTGCCCTCGAAGAGGCATTGCGGCAAAAGGAAAAGCACACCGGCGAAGTCGTCGTTATTACCGCCGGGCCGGCACGAGCGATGCAGGTGTTGCGAGAGGCGCTTGCCAAAGGCGCGGATCGGGCAATCCATCTCGAAGACGATGCCTTTGTTGGCCTCGATGCCTACAACACCGCGCGAGCCATCGGCGCCGCGATTAAAGACGAGAAGTTCGACCTGATCTTCACCGGTCTGCAATCGGACGACTACGGCTACGCCCAGACCGGAGTGATTCTGGCGCAGATTCTGGGCCTGCCGCACGCGACCATCATTATGCAGATTGAGAAAAATGACGCTGGCATCCGCGTAAAGCGCGAACTGGAAGCCGGGTTCTTCCAATTTGTTGACATGCCTTTGCCCGCGGTGCTGACCATCCAGTCCGGCATTAACAAGCTGCGCTATGCGACGCTGATCGGGATCAAACAGGCCAAAAACAAGCCGCTGCGAAAGGTAACGATGGCCGAAGTGCAGTCATCGATGGGTGGGAACCTGCAGAAGATCGAGAAGCTCTACGTACCGCAGAAATCCAAGAATACTGAATTCCTGGAAGGCCCCGCGGCCGAAGTGGCAAAAAAGCTGGTCGAAAAACTGAAAAATGAATTGCGAGTTATTTGACTACTGAGAACTCTTCTTATGCCGGACACAATTCTAGTCATCGTCGAACAGCGTGAAGGAAAACTAAACCGCGTCTCCTGGGAGACAATCGCCGCCGGACAGGCAATTGCCGCTCAAACGGGCTGGATTTTGGAAGCCGCAGTAGTCGGCTCCGGAGTGGCTGCCATCGGCAGCGAGGTAGCGGCGAAAAAGCTCGCGAAAGTCTATGACATCGAATCGCCCAGGCTCGAGCCCTACACTCCCGACGCGTTCTCCCATGCTTTGCAGGAGTTCCTGGCGAAGCATCCCGCCAAACTCGTATTGATGCCCCACACCTACCAGGTCCGCGATTTTGTGCCGAAGCTGGCGACAGCCCTGCAAACCACCGCCATCAGCGACGCGACCGGATATAAGTATGAAGGCGGCAAGCTCGTGTTCAAGCGGCAAATGTTCCAGGGAAAGTTTGTGGCCGACGTCAGCTTCGCCGGCTCCGGGACGTGCTTTGTCACTTTTCAAAACGGATCATTCCGCGCTGATAAAGCCGAAGCGGGCGCAGCGCCGGCGCCAGTTGAAACGGTGAACGTCGATGTTCCGGATGGCGTGATTCGTAACAATCCGCAGGAAGTTTTCAAGGAAGCCAAGCAGGCTGTCGATCTCACTCAGGCCGAGATCATCGTGTCGGTGGGGCGCGGAATCAAGGAGCAGAAGAATATCGAAATGGCCAAGCAGTTGGCGGAGGCGCTGGGCGCTGAGCTCGCGGCGTCGCGTCCGATCTGCGATAGCGGATGGTTGCCGATGGACCGCCAAGTCGGATCGTCGGGACAGACCGTCGCGCCAAAACTGTATCTGGCGCTCGGAATCTCGGGAGCGATCCAGCATATTGTCGGCATGAAAGGTTCGCGCAGCATTGTGGCGATTAACAAAGATTCCGAGGCGCCGATTTTCGAGATTGCGGATTACGCCGTCGTTGGGAATCTGTTCGACATCGTGCCGCCGCTGATTGAGGAAGTGAAGAAGGCGAAGGGGTAAAGCGTCTAGTGCATAGGGGTCCCTTCGGCTTCGCTCAGGGCAGGCTCTTCGACTGGCGCAGAAACTTCATTTCGTGAAGCTTCTGCTCCGCTCAGGATGACAACTTTGTTGTTTGGGAAGACTGCCGATTACTCGCCCGAAGTAAATCCGCCAACCTGCGCCACGGTTAACCGCAGATATTTATACGGATTCACCGGCACGTCATTGATGCGGACCTCGTAGTGCAGGTGCGGGCCGGTGGATCGGCCGCTTTGGCCTACGTAGCCGATGGTGTCACCGCGGTGGATATATTGTCCGGCGGTGACGGCAAAGCTGGAAAGATGGCCGTAGCGGGTGGAGATGCCGTGTCCGTGGTCAACCATGATGGCGCGTCCATAGCCGCCCAGGAAGTCGGCAAAGGTCACTACGCCGTCGGCGGGAGCGACCACCACCGAACCGATCACAGCGGAAATATCGACACCGGAGTGGAATGCGCCTTCTCCATTGAACGGGTCGATGCGCTCACCAAAAGAGCCGGTAATCTGGCCTTCAACCGGCCACAGGTTCGGGGCCGAGTTGGCGCGGATCCAGTCCGCCGTGGTCGAATTCTTGGTCATTCCCAGCGAGATTCCGACGCTTGCCGCCCCGCTCAGCGCCGTATGCTTCAACGCATAAAGCTGGTCGAGCGACGAGTGTACCTGCGCCTCCTGAATCTGCTCAGTCGAGGCCGCTACCATCGGCGGGTCGGACCTAAGCCCGTAGAGCGCGGAAACTTCGCTCGCCAGCGATCCGAGAGATGCGACCTGAATGTCGCGTTCCTTGGCGACCTGCTCCAGCCGCGAATAGCGGTCTTTGAGCTGGGCTTGCTCGGTGCGAAGCTGGTTATAGTGGGCGACCTTCTGCAGCATCCGGGTATAGGAACGGGCGATGCCGGTCAGGCACAGCGCGCCAATGGCCGCGCCCGCCAGAAGAACATAGAGATAATGAACGGGAATGGTGATCTTGCGAAGCTGCCCGGCTTCGTCACGAGCCACGAAAAATATGTAGAAACGTTTACGCAATCTCCAACTTCCGGCAAATAGATTTTGCTTCGGAATCCGGCGGGAGCGGAACTGTCATGCTCGGGCTCGGAATCCTGATTCCAACAGCCGCTTTAGATGCAGGCTGCGACACCCCAGACTACGGAACCAGGCAAGCCGAAATCCAGTTTGGCTGCAACTGATTCAAGCCGCAGCACTTGGTTCGGCAAAGGGTATTTGTTAACGGCGAGTTAACCGTAACAAACCTGATTCCCCCTGTCAACCTCGCTAGGACCTTCTGGATGGTTACCAAGGCAGCGTAATCAACGGTGCCCAACCAGCCAAATTACTATGGTAAGCGGATCGCCATACTCCGCCAGCCAAGACATCTCCCAAGCCTGGACATGCAAGCTATCAAGGCAGGGTATAGTGTTCGGCATGCCGGCGATCTGGAGAATGGGCGAAAAGAAGCTGATTCAGCACATCCGCCATCTCGCCCGCCGGGGGCCGTCGGTAGTGAGGGGGATCGGCGACGACTGCGCCGTGCTGCGCGTTCCTCCGGGACACGATTTGCTGGTCACGACCGACTTTACCATCGAAAACGTGCACTTCCGGCGGCATTGGCACCCTCCAGAATTGGTCGGGAGGCGTTGCCTGACACGGGGTCTAAGCGATATCGCGGCCATGGGCGGGGAGCCGCGGGCGGCTTTCCTGTCGCTGGCAGTCGCCGGCGATGTCCCGCAGAGCTGGGTGAATCGTTTCCTCAAGGGACTGCTCGACCTTGCCCGCGAATTCAACGTTCCGCTGGCTGGTGGCGACACCGCCCAGTCCGCAGCTGGAATCCAGGCGGATATCATAGTCGTCGGCTCGGTGCCCAAAGGGAAGGCAATTTTGCGTTCGGGAGCGAAGCCCGGCCAGCGGATCTATGTCACCGGCGAGTTGGGCGGGGCGGCGGCGGCGCTGGCGCGGCTGATGGAATCGGATTCCGGCTCGAAGTCCGGCTACAAAGAGTATTTTCGCCCATCCAGTCCGCAGCCGCGAGTTGCCGTCGGCCAAAACCTGCGCCGTCGCGGGTTGGCGTCGGCCATGATTGACTTGAGCGACGGCCTCTCCACCGACCTCGAACACATCTGCCTGGAAAGCCATGTAGGCGCGGAGATCGAAGCGCAGGCCATTCCGCGAGCCCATGTGGGTGCCGCGAAAAAACAGGTCGCGCTCGATCTGGCCCTGCACGGAGGCGACGATTACGAACTGCTATTTACGTCCGCCGCGGAAGTTCCCAAGCAGATAGCCGGAGTTCCAGTGGCCCGCATAGGACGCATTCTGCCATCGTCCCGAATGCGTATGAGCCTGATCGGCGCTGACGGAAAAAGCCAGCCGCTGAAGCCCGCAGGCTGGGAGCACTTCCAGGGCAATTTGTAATTGGTAATTTTCTAATTTGGTCACTTAAGGTTTGTATCAGGGTATCGCTTTAGCGATACCGGGAATTATCGAAATTGGAGACCCCTTCAGGGGCGCCGGATGACCACTCCCGCAGGTGACTTTCGTTACCTGCCCGTGTTCCCAACGAGCGGCTACAGTAGGCGCATGAGAAAAATTCCCCTGCTCCTGGCGCTCACCGTTGTGTTCCTGATTCCAGCTCTTGCTCAAACCCCGCCCACCGCTCACAAGATCGATAACGAATTTGTGCGACAGCAGTTTGGCGACCAGTTCGCGATGCTTCCCGATACCCCACCCGTGTTCGGCGATCTGGATGGAGACGGCGTGGAAGACGTGGCCATCCCGGCGCGCTGCAAGAATCCGCTGCTCGATCAATCCGAACACAATTACACGGTGCTCGACCCGTACAACGAATTCTTTGGCTATGGCGATCCCCGTATGACGACCACGTTCAGCGAGGCGGTTCCGGAGCGGCGCGGCCTGGTGGTGCTGATCATTCATGGCGCCGAGAAGGACGGCTGGCACTCGACGACTCCGAAAGCGAAATTCGTGATTGTGAATCTGCCGTTCAAGACGATCTCCGTCAGAAAAATGAGTCTGAAAAAGAGAAAGATCGAAGCCGTGTACGTTGAAGAAGCCAGCGACTTTGGAGAAAGCTCTGCCCTGTTCTTCGACGGCAAGAAGTTCCGCTATGTGCCCATGGGCGGAGACATGCAGTAAGGGCAGCTCTCAGCTGTCAGTTATCAGTCGTCAGCCGTCATGTAAAGCGGGGCTTTGATTGGTCTAGTTCTCGCGATCTCAACAGGGCAATCGCCCATAGTTTTGACCACCTTGAAGTTAAGTCCCTTAAGTTTAATACTTTAACTTGAAATCCTAGGGGCATTTCAACCTCAGCCCTTCCAGCCCATTCGCCATTCGACCCCACCTTTCTGCCGAACACTGCGCTGCATTGTGCGTCTGAGCGGCTGCTGTGGTGAAATAGAACTTGAGAATGACAACCAGGTCGGTGGCATGGCGCCGCAAGCTTAAGGCGGCGGAACGGAACGCTCATGGATTGTGGCAAATCCTGAAGGCGGTGGTGTCGACCGACCATCCTCTGCTGGCGCATCTGATTCCGATACGACGCTGCAATCTGGCTTGCACTTACTGCAACGAGTTCGATGATTTTTCTAAACCGGTTCCTGTCGAGCAGATGTTGCTCCGCGTCGATCAACTAGGAGATCTCGGCACTTCCGTGATCACCATCAGCGGCGGCGAACCGCTGCTGCATCCGCAACTGGACGACATCATTCACCGCATGCGGCAGCGCCGGATCGTGTCGGGACTGATCACGAACGGCTATCTGCTCACCGCGGACCGCATCCAGAAGCTGAACCGTGCGGGGCTGGAATGGCTGCAGATTTCGATTGATAACGTCAATCCCGACGAAGTATCGAAGAAAAGTCTGAAGGTGCTTGACCGCAAGCTGCAACTGCTGGCCGAGCACGCGGAATTTCACGTAAATATTAATTCGGTCGTGGGCAGCGGCGTGAGCCATCCGCAGGACGCGCTCACCATCGGCAAACGGGCGCTGGAGTTGGGTTTCAGCTCGACCATCGGAATCATTCACGATGGCACCGGACAGGTGCAGCCCCTGAACGACGAAGAACGGCGTGTGTATCACGAGATGAAAGCGCTGGAGAAACGAAGCTTCACGCGCGTGAACGCGTTTCAGGACAACATAGCGCTGGGACGCCCGAACCAGTGGCGCTGCCGCGCGGGAGGGCGCTACCTCTATATCTGCGAGGATGGCCTGGTGCATTACTGCTCGCAGCAGCGCGGTTATCCGGCGATTCCGTTGGAGAAATACACGATCAGCGATCTGCGCCGCGAGTTCCACACCGAGAAATCGTGCGCGCCGCACTGCACGGTGTCGTGCGTGCATCAGGTATCGGTCCTCGATGCCTGGCGAGCGCCGCAGTGGCCAGCAGCGTCCGGAGCTGCGAGCGGACTGGTGCATATCGAGTAGCTGTCAGCGATCAGCTGTCAGCCGTCAGGAAAATCAAAAGCCTTTTACCGCAAAGGAAAGCTGAGATCGCGGAGACGAGCGGTCATTGGCTTCTCATGTCTTTTCCAAAATCTGTTCTGCGCGCTTTCCATTCTGTAGCTGGGAAGGTTTTGGTTTTCCTGATGGCTGACGGCTGATGGCTGCTTAGAACGTCGTGGCCACCGAGAAGCGGAAGGTCTTTCTCGGTTCCAGCAGAGTGAAGTTGGAGCCTAGCGTCGAGCGCGTCAGATTATAGGTGTATGTGCCAGCGTTGTAGGCCGTGCAAGTTGGATCGCCCTGCACCGGACAGGGGAACATGCTGCGCGTGATCTGAATGGGCGGCGATGCGCCGCTATCCAGGCGTAAAGCATTGTAGGCATAGTAAATGCGGAAAGGTGCATTGACGACTGGCAGCATCGTCTGCAGTTCGAGTCCGGTGGACATGCGCACCACCCAGTTGGTGCCAGGAACCGGGCTGAGAAAGGGCTTAAAGGTGCTGGTGGGTAGTCTTTGTCCGCCGGTACAGGCGTAAGCCGAATTCAGATTGGTGCAGCCGTACAAAGTGCTGATCAGAGTGTCGTACTGAACCGGGTTAATCTGCAACTCTGACTTGCGCAGAATCGGATCGATACCCATGTCCACAAAGGGCGCGATGGCGACTGGACCGGCGATGGTGATGCGGTACTCGACGTTGCCGTTCAGACTGAGGTCGCCGCCCGGAGTCACCAGTTGCTGGTACGGGACCGGAATATTCCAACAGTTGCTTACGCACGCCCCCGAAGAGTTTATGGAAACGGGAAACCGAGGGTTCGCGGGAACGAAGCTGCCATCCTGATTCCTGAGCGCCACGGTCTGAGCGCTGGGCAGGTAGGCGATAGGAGAGATGCTGCGGATGTCAAAGCCGCGGACGTCATTTTCACCGCCCAGGTAGGCTCGTTCAAAAGGAGGCGCAACGACTCCGGCATATCCGGTGATGAACGAAGCCTGGACATTATAGCCAAGGGCATTGCGGCGCTTTTGCATGGGGAAAAACTGTTTGTACTGGACCACAGGCCGAATGGTGTGAACGGTGCCGCCGATGCCGGCAAACTCTCCGCCGATGAACAGGCTCTTGCCGTGGTGCGGAGCGTAGGCCGCATCCAGCGTATTCATGGTGAAGCTAGGGGTGATTTTGCTGGTGATGATGCCGTTCAGCGCATTGGGACCGCTGATGCCGCTAAAGTTGAGATTCTCAAACAACAGCTTGGAAGAGTTACTGAGGGCGATCAGCGACGAGCGGTCGAATGAATAGCTGAGGCCAAGCCGCTTGAAGGAACGGCCCTTCCGCAGGGGGTAGCTTACGCTCAAGCTCAATCCGGTACTGGATTGCGAGTAGTTCTGGAGGTTCTGCAGATAGGCGGAGGGCAGATTCAGATTTTGTCCGGTCAAAAGGGCATATTGCCGAGCCTGGTCATAACTGGTCTTGCGAGTATAGACGTTGAATCCGGCCTGGATGGGACGGTCAAACAAGTAGGGCTCGGTGAATCCGAACACCAGGTCGCGCTCCAGGGTGCCGAGGCTCGCCTGCACGGATAGAGTTTCGCCTAATCCAAGAAAGTTGTTGGTGCTGTAATTGAGCCCCACAAAGGCGCCGGCCAGACCGCTGACGCCGCCTTGCAATCCGATGCTGTTCTTGCCTTTTTCGTGCACTTTCAGTGTGAGATCGACGGTGCCGGCTTTTTCGTCGAGGTGGCGTTCGGTGGTATTGGGATCGTCGGGCTTGAGCTGGTCGAAATAGCCCAGCTGGTTCAGGCGCAGCAGGCTGAGCTCCCAGTAACGCGAGTTGTAAACCTGCCCTTCTTCCAGCGCGATTTCGCGGCGGATGACCTTGTCGCGCGTTGTGGTGTTGCCCTGGAACTCGATGCGGCGCACGTAGAACTGTTTGCCTTCGTCCACGTCGATGATCAGATTGACGATTTTCTTTTCGTCGTCGAACTTGGTGTCGGGAACGGAAGTGAAGTTAATGTAGCCGTCGGTACCGTAGGCTTTGCGCAGGTTTTCCAGACCCTTGGCCACTTTTTCGCGGCTGAAAATCTCGCCGTCCTTCATTGGGAAGAGGCTGCGAAGCGCAGCGACGTTGGAGATGGCTTTGTTGTTTTTGAAGGTGATGGTACCCAGACGATAACGATCGCCCTCTTCGATGGGGATGGTGATATCGACCGCTTTACCTAGGCCGGCCTGAAACAACGGGACGTGGAAGCCGGTGTGACCGGTGTCATGAATCTCGGTCTTGGGGTCGTCAACCAGCACTTTGAAGTAGCCGCGGTTCTGGTATTCGGCACGGACGCGTTCGGTATCTTCCTCAAGTTTGGTCGCGTCGTAGGTCTTGGCGAAGATATCTTCGAGGAAGATGGAGTGCGGAATACCGATGGGCTTGAGGTTCTTCATGGCCGCGCGCAGGGTGCGGTCAGGAACGTGCTTGTTGCCGCGGAAGCGGATGCGTCCCACCTTGACCTTGGGCCCTTCTTTGATGACGAACGTGATGCCCACAGCGGCGGGCGGGATCGGGCGCACTTCGGTTCGAATGGTGGCGAACTGGCGGCCGTGCTCGGCCAGCAACTCCTTCAAAGTGACTTCGGCTTTTTTGATCTTTGTGGGATCGTACTGGTTCTCAACCGAGAGTCCGACTTTACGTTCCTTGAAGCGGTCGAGCACGTCGCTGGTGGAAACGGCATTCAGGCCGGTGTAGTTGATCTCGCGGATGGTGGGCCGCTCTTTGACGTAAATGTGAAGGATCCAACCTTTGGGATTCTGTTCGCGCTCGAAGCGGATGTCTTCAAAGTAGCCGGTGTTCCAGAGGGCATTGAAGTCACGTTCGATGGCAGCCTGGTCGTAGACATCGCCAGCTTTGCTGAAGATGCGGGCCCTGATTGTATCGGCGGGAATACGGCGATTGCCATGAATTTGAATGCCAACAATGAGATCCTGCTGGCCCATGAGCGGCGCAGACACGAGCAGAAGAGCCAGCATGACGAGGAGATAATTCCGCACGGAGCTGTGCTTCCAACCTCTTGTAGTGAAAGAAGATGGAGTCCAGAACCGGTCCCTCAGTGGACCCATGTGGTGGCCGAGTCGCGGGGCGCACACAGGGATGGCATGATGGCGGCGATGAATCGCAACTACCTCGAAAAACTAGAGTTAGGAAAACCGTAATTATACGGTAGAGAGTGAGAAGCGTCCAAGGCGGGGACGAGTTTCACTCGTTTTAGCAAAAGGAGTCAGTTCTGAAAAAGTTCTACTTCAACACAGACGGAATAGAAGGTCGCCGCGTTGCCCATGTCGGTAAGTTTTTCTGAGGTGAGAACGTTGATATTGGTGCCGCTGGGACTAAGGCGTGCCCAATCGAGCCGCGCGGCGACCACTCCGGGCATCACGGCGCCATCAACTTTTGCCTTGAGAACAATCTCGCCGCGTGCGTTGAAGGCGCGAACGCGTTCGCCGTCGCGGACGCCGCGAGCCTTGGCGTCCGTTGGATGTATTTCCAAGTCCCCAATTGCGGGTTCCATCTTGCGGACGGAGGGGACGTTGGCGAAGGAGGTGTTGAGATGGTTGTCGGGCTTGCGGGCGAGCAGTTCGAGGGGGAATCCGGCGGCTTTCGATTTTAATCCGTGCCGCGATTCTTCTGGCGGAGTGAAGGCTACGACGGGATCCAGTCCCTGCCGCTTTAGAGTTTCGCTGTAGAACTCGGCTTTGCCGCTGGGCGTGGGGAAGTTGCCTTGGGCGAAGGGAAGGAATGGGGTACGTTTTTCCGCCTCGCTTCGCTTGGCTGGACGGACGAATGCGTCCGTCCCTACGTGGTTCGAGGAGGCTTCGAAATTCAGGCGGATGCTATGCTCATTTTCCAGTCGATCGCGTGTAATTCCTTTCAGCCACGGATTGGGGGAATCGAGGGCCCGGTCGATCATGGAGTCCACGGTTTCGCGGAAGCAATCGTCGTCGAAACCCATGCGCTGAGCGAGCGCGCGGAACATCTCGACATTGGAGCGGCATTCGCCGAGCGGATCCATCGCCCGATCGGAAATCTGGAGGTAATAATGGCCGTACGAGGCTTGCAAGTCTTTGTGCTCGAAAAATGTGGTCGCGGGCAGCACGATATCGGCGTAATCGGTGGTGTCGGTGAAGAATTGCTCGTGGACCACGGTGAAGAGATCGGAGCGCATCAATCCACGGACAACTTCATTGTGGTTGGGGCAAACCGCGGCGGGATTCGAGTTGTACACAAACAGAGCCTGGATGGGAGGAACCATTGAGGTCGAGTTCAGCACACTGCCGAGTTTCACCATGTTGATGGTACGGGCTGGGCGTCCGAGGGCTTTCCGCATCAGTTCGGGCATTTCGAGCGCTTCTTTGTTCAACCCGAAAGAACCGCTGAGTGAGAGCTGGAGTCCACCGCCGAGTTCCTTCCACGACCCGATCAAACAGGGCAACATGGTGACCGCCCGCATCGACATGCCTCCTCGCTCGGAGCGCTGGATACCGTAGTTGACGCGGATCACGGACGGGCGCACGGTGGCATACTCGCGCGCGAGTTTGCGGATGTCGCTGGCAGAAATGCCGGTCCACGAAGCAACTTTTTCCGGCGGATACTGTTCCGCGCGAGCTTTCAGATCTTCGAAACCGAGAGTGTAGCGTGAGATGTAGTCGGCATCGACGAGATTTTCGCGCATCATGACGTGCATCAGGCTGAGAGCGAGAGCGGCATCTGTGCCGGGATTAATCGGAAGATACCAGTCGGCCAACTTCGCCGTGCGCGTCCGGTACGGATCGATGACTACAAGCTTCGCACCGTTGCGGCGCGCTTCTTCGATGAAGGGCCAAAGATGGACGTTATTGCCGTGGATGTTCGATCCCCAGGCGATGATGTAGCGCGAATTGGCGAACTGTTCCGGTTCAGTGCCGAGCTTGATGCCAACTACCGATTTCAGGCCTTCTTCGCCAGCGGTGGAGCAGATGCTGCGTTCCAGTTGTGAAGCGCCGAGGCGGTGGAAGAAACGGCGGTCCATAGAAGCGCCGTTGAGAGCGCCCAGCGTGCCTCCGTACGAGTAGGGAAGAATAGACTCGCAACCGTATTGGGCGATGATGCGGCGGAAGCGATGGGTAATTTCGTCGAGCGCTTCGTCCCAGGAGATGCGCTGGAATGCTTCGCCGGGTCTGGCTTGGCCGGGCGAGGACGCCCGGCGCTCCACCGGCATTGAACTCTGCCCTTTAGGCTTGACCCTGCGCATCGGGTAGAGGACGCGGTCGGGCGAGTAAACACGATCCAGATATTTGGCGACTTTGGCGCAGAGGAATCCGCGCGTGACGGGGTGTTCGGGATCGCCCTGAATTCTGGTGGCGCGGCCGTCTTCGATGGTGATCAGCACGCCGCACGCGTCGGGGCAATCGTGCGGGCAGGCGGCGTGGACGACACGCTTCATCGTCAGATTATAGTGGAGAGCTTGTCCCTTCTCCCGCCGCGAAAGGAAACGCGGCTGGCCGCGTCTCTACAGCTAGCGTTATTTAAACTCCAGCACTTCTTTTTCTTTGGTTTTGCTCATCTCTTCCATCTTTTTGATTTCATCGTCGGTGAGCTTCTGGATTTCGTCGAGCGCACGCTTTTCGTCGTCCTCGGCAATTTTTTTGTCCTTCATCGTCTTCTTGATCGCTTCGTTGCCGTCGCGGCGGATGTTGCGCACGGCGGTGCGGTGTTCTTCGAGAATCCGGTGCAGGTGTTTGACCATATCCTTGCGGCGTTCTTCGGTGAGTGCAGGAATGGGCACGCGAATGATCTTTCCGTCATTCATCGGGTTGAGGCCAAGATCGGCGCTGCGGATGGCTTTCTCTATACCCGCCAACACGGAGGGATCGAAGGGCTGCACGGTGATCATCTGCGGCTCGGGGGCGTGGATGGTGGCAATCTGATTCAGAGGCATGGGATTTCCGTAGTAATCGGCGGAGACCGTGTCCAGCATGTGGACGTTGGCGCGTCCGGTGCGCGTGGCGGCCATTTCGCGGCGGAAGTCTTCGACCGCTTTGTCCATCCGCGTCTTGAGTTGGGCGAAGACGTCTTTCAGGGCAGGATGAGCCATGGATTGGGGCTCCTAGCATTCATCAGAATGAAAACGGTAGATTATACCTAAGACTTAGTTCAGGGGTTAGGGGTCAAATTGCAGCAATGATCTTGGCATCGTTACCCGTGAGAAGACCAAGCCAAGAATGTCAAAAAGACTACCAGCAAGGAGCCCAACGATATGGCGATTATCTTTTGACGCCGAACCGCTCGTTTCTGGACTTCAATCGACTCCTGCTGATTTTTGGGCGCGTCTTTGTAATTCTCCACGTGCAGCTTCTGCAGGTCCCTGATCTCTTCCAAGAGCTTAATCACCTGTTCTTCAGCCATGTATCCTCCAGACGGCCCATTTCCCCGACGAGTACCCGGATCGCAGAGGTAAGAACCTGGAACTAGGGGGTTCTTGCCTCGACAATCCGACCTCTAACCTTGGACCTTACTATGCGCTGACCAGCGAACCGATCTTTTCTCCCAGGACTACGCGGCGGATATTGCCACGCTCGTTGAGATTGAAGACGATGATGGGGAGATTGTTGTCTTTGCACAGGGAGACGGCGGTTGAGTCCATCACCTTGAGGCCCTGCTTCAGCACGTCCATATAGGTGAGGGTTTCAAACTTCTTGGCGTTTTTTACCTTCATCGGATCGGCGTCATAGATGCCGTCCACTTTGGTGGCTTTGAGGATGGCATCGGCTTTGATTTCCATGGCGCGGAGCGAGGCGGCCGTGTCGGTCGAAAAGTAGGGATTGCCTGTGCCGCCGGCGAAGATGACGACGCGTCCCTTCTCGAGGTGGCGGATGGCGCGGCGGCGGATGAAGGGCTCGGCCACCTGGTTCATTTCGATGGCGGTCTGCACACGGGTGTAAACGTTCTGTTTTTCGAGTGCATCTTGCAAGGCCAGCGCGTTGATTACCGTGGCCAGCATACCCATGTGATCGGCGGAAACGCGATCCATGTTCCTGGCCTGGTCCGCTACACCACGGAAGAAATTACCGCCGCCCACGACGATGGCCATCTGCATGTCGAGATTGTGC
>JBAVAA010000814.1:0-17919 GCA_049585515.1 Terriglobales bacterium
ACCGCGATGCGAGCGCCGCTGCGTTTCGCCAGCCGCAAGAAATTTGGCCAGAACTCTGTTTCCGCGATGACGACGAGTCGCGGACGCAAAACGTCGAGATACGGGCGGACGGCGAAGGCGAAATCCAGGGGAAAATAAAAAACGTTTTGTTCGCCGAAGCGCTGCGCCGCAAGTTTTTGTCCGGTACTGGTGGTCGTCGAAATCAATACACGATTGGACGGGAATTGCTCTCGCAGTGCCTCGACTACTGCGCTCGACGCTACGACCTCACCTACCGATACGGCGTGGATCCAGATTGCAGGCTTGTCTCTGTCGGTACCGAGGGTGGGCGGAACGGCGCCGAACCTCTGGCGCAGACCCGCGCGATATTTGCCGTGCCGCATCATCTGCAGCAGCCAATAGGGCAGCGTCAGAGTCAGAAAAAACGCGAAAAGCGAACTGTAGAGCGCATACATGAAGAAATGCCATTCTAAATGTGCGCACCGAAATTCCAGGTTCGTTTGAGACGAGACACCGCTTGCGCGAACAGCATCCAACGATTCGGCATCATATAATTCATTTATGCATAATGCACGTAACCGCAAGTCACCCCGCATGCCGAGGGCGCGAGGCACATGGCTCGCGGAAGTCTGCGGTGCTGCACTACTTTGCGGCGTTTCTGCAATCGCGGCCAAAGAGTTCGTGATGCCTGTGGCACAGCCCGCGCGCACTTACCCGGCCCACGACGATCACGCCTCGGAAAAAGTAGTGGTGGCCGTCGATCCTTACGATCTGGAAGACAAGGCCTCGATCTTTAGCGTCAATTACCGCAACTACGGGTATATGCCGGTCTTTTTTGTGATCACGAATGAGGGCGATCAACCCGTCTCGCTCGTCGGTATGAAGGCGCAATTGAACACAAAGGACCGCAGCAAGCTGTTTCCTGCGTCCATGGACGATTTGCAGCGCAGGCTCTCGCACCCTTCGCGAAATGACGGGCGGATTACATTGCCGATTCCGTTGCCAAAGAAAGAAGTCAAGGGCGGCGTGAACCGCAAGACCTGGGACGAAATCGAGCAGGCGCAGTTTGGCGCTGAGGCCGTGGAACCTCATTCCACCGTGCGCGGGTTTCTGTTTTTCGATATTGAAGACATCGCGAATCCGCTGGCCGACGCGAGTTTCTATCTGATGGGCGTGCATGACGCGAAGGGCAATGAACTGATGTACTTCGAGATTCCTATGGAGAAGTATTTGAGCGCGCCGGAAGTGAAGAGGCCGTAGCTTTCCTCTATGATGTGGCAGATTCAGAATACCTAATGCATCCGCCAGTTCCTCATTTGTTGATCGAGATGGACAGCCAAGGGCGGTAGTCCCTTCACGTGGACGGGCGAGACGCGCGTTGCTCCACCAGCTAGGGAAGTTATAATTTCCCGATATGGCGACCACTCCAGCCATTTCCGCGGACATTCTCGCTAAGTACGAGCCGGTCATCGGACTTGAAGTCCACGTACAGCTACTGACCGCGTCGAAAATCTTCTGCTCGTGCTCGACGCATTTTGGCGATCCGCCTAACACGAATGTGTGTCCCGTGTGTCTCGGACTTCCCGGAGCGTTGCCGGTTTTGAACAAAAGGGCCGTGGAGTTCGCAGCTCTGGCAGCGATGGCTTTGCAATGCCGCATCAATGAAGTTTCCATCTTTGCACGAAAGAACTATTTTTACCCAGACCTCCCGAAGGGCTATCAGATATCGCAATATGACAAGCCGCTGGCTGAGTTTGGGTTCATCGAAATCGATAACGAAGGCAAGACAAACGGCAGTAAAAAAAAAATCGGCATCACGCGCCTGCACCTCGAAGAAGATGCGGGCAAAAGCCTGCATGAGGGCTTTGCCGATGCGGCCCACAAGACCGCCATCGATCTGAACCGCACCGGCGTGCCCCTGGCCGAAATTGTCAGCGAGCCGGACATGCGGTCGTCTGAGGAAGCTTATGAGTACCTTACCCGGCTCAAGGAAATCATCCTGTACACCGGGGTCAGTGACTGCAACATGGAAGAAGGGTCGCTGCGCTGCGACGCTAATATCAGCGTGCGGCCTCATGGACAGAAAGAGTTCGGCACGAAAACCGAAGTTAAGAACGTCAACTCGTTCCGCTTCGTCAAGCAGGCGCTGGAGTATGAAATCGAGCGCCACATCGAGATTCTCGAATCTGGCGGAAAGATCACGCAGGAATCTCGCCTTTACAACCCGCATGAAGGCAAGACTTACGGAATGCGATCAAAGGAGCAGGCGCACGACTACCGTTATTTTCCGGAGCCGGACCTGCTTCCGCTGGTGATGGATGAGAAATGGCAAGGAGCAATCCGAGCTAGCCTGCCCGAACTTCCGGAGGCGCGCCGGCAGCGCATGATGAAGGAATATGGCATCACCGCTGGGGACGCGCATACACTGACGCTGACGCGCGAGATGGCGGATCAATTCGAGTCCGCGGCACGCACGGCAAAAAATCCGAAGCGTGTCGCGAACCTTGTGCAGAGTGAATTACTGGGGCGGCTGAAAACGCATGGCCTCGAACTTGAGCAGTCGCCGATTTCCATGGCCGGCGTCACCGCTTCGGCCGATCTGGTCGAGTCAGGCGCGATTTCCGGCAAAATGCTGAAGGATCTTTACGATCTGTGTTTCGAGCGCAACCAGGATTTCCCGGTTGTGTATGAAGCGGAGGGACGTCCCGAGCAGTCTCGGGATACGTCGGCGCTGGAGAAACTGGCCGATGAGTTGATCGCGGCGAATCCCAAGCAGGTGGAGCAGTATCGCGCGGGCAAGAAGACGATGATCGGGTTTTTTGTGGGACAGTTGATGAAGGCTTCGAAGGGGCAGGCTAATCCGCAGTTGGTGAACGAAGTGTTGACGAAAAAGCTGGAAGGGTAACGAAAGTTCAAAGCCAGCCCCTAAAGGGGTTTCGATTTCGCGGCTTGCGGCATCGCTAAAGCGATGCCCTGATACGAACCTCTTCGGTGCGATCTCTTGGAACGATCCTTTGGATATGAAACGCTTTGAAATCAACCTTAGTACTTACTTAGCCGCTCCCAGATTCTTCAGCACCTCTTCTGCGTAGTAGTTCGTCACTTTGGCGTCGTCGCGCAGGCTCTCGTAATATGCAGCTTTCAACAATTGCTCGCGGCGATCACGCAATTGCTGGCGGATAGCCTGTTGCACCCGGGGATCATTCAGGTCCCGCTGGCCAGCCGGTTCCTTGGCAATCAGTTTCACGATCATGTACGCGTACGGCTGATGATTGGTGGGGCTGATCATGGGAATTATCGGCGTATATTGCCCGGGTTTGAGCTTCATCACCGCGTCCCGAGTTGCGGGATCGGCGGTCTTGAGCGCGGATTCGGGAGCCATCCCCAGATCGCCGCCGTTGTTGGAGGTCTCCGGGTCCTCGGAATAATTCATGGCGAGAGTCGCGAAGTCGTCGCCGCTGTCGAGGCGGTTGGCGATCATCTGGATCTTTTTGCGCGCGTCGGCATCGTTTTGGGCCTTGCTGTTTTGCAGGTTGTGGGCCTGGCCAGTCGTCAGTCCAGAAACCATGATTTTGGCCAAATGATACTGCGCTTCAATCAGATTGAACTCCGCCTTATGATCGTGGTAGTAGCCCGTAACGTCCTGGTCGGTAATATTGATGCGCGAGGTGATTTCCTTGTTCAGCACTTTGTCGCGGGTGAGTGAGCGCCGCAGGTCGCGCTTGAAATCGTCGAGCGTTATCTTTTTATCCTGCAGGCGCTTGTTGAATTCTTCGGCGGTGTAGGGCGACTTGATTTCATTCAGCTTGCGGTCGACTTCTTCGTCGGTAGCTAGCAGGCCGAGTTTCTCCGCCCGCTGCATCAGGATTTCGGTCTCGATCAACTCATTCAGAATGCTTAGCCGCAGGCTCACCGCCTGCTCGCCCATGGGCTGTTGATCGGAGCCGGCTGTCTGGTTCGCGTAATATTTGTCGACTTCGCTGCGATAAATCTTTCGTCCATTGACCGAAGCCATAACATCGCCGCCGCTACTGTTGCGGTTACACCCAGATAGCCCGATCAACATCCACGCGCCGACCATAACCAGGGCCGTTCGCGTCCAGCACTTTCGATTTTTCATTAATAATCCCTTATTTCGATGGCATACCGGGCGCCGCCTTGGTTTCTTCCGCTTTAGCCGGCTTGTGCTCTGGAGGTGCGACGCCGGCATCCTTCAATGCCTGGTCGAGTGCGATTCGTACCTCTTCCGCAGGCACTGCTCCATCCAGTTTCTGTCCATTCACGAATATCGTTGGAGTGGCTTCGACTCCCACGTTATCTCCTTCGCGCATCGAGGCGCGCACTGCTTTTTCATCCTGCGCCTTGACGCATGCCTGTAATTTGGCCGCGTCGAGGTTGTGTTTTTGAGCTTGCTCGGTAGCCAACCGGTCGAGCTCCGCATTCTGGCCGTCGCGGCCCTTTTGGCCGCTGATTGCATGCTGATTGGCATGGAGGTAATCGGCATAGTCCCAGTAAGCATCGCTGTTTTGCGCCGCCAGGCAATTGGCGTTTACAGCGGCGTGCACTGCCCAGGGATGAATTTCTTCGAGGGGATAATCCTTGTAAATGAAAAGCACGCGATCGCCGTATTCCTTGAATATCCCCGGGAAAAACGTCGAGTGCATGCGCGAACAATAAGGACACTCGAAATCGTCGTAGTTGACGACGGTCACCTTGGCGTTCTTGTCGCCGCGCGTGGGACGTCCCGCGACGTCAATTTTCTTCATGATGCTGGCATACGGATCCGCGGTCAGATCCATCTTCGTTATTCGAAACAGCGTCTTATGGTCGTGGGAGAGCAGAAACTCGAAATCCTGCTTCTTGTTGGGGCTCACGAAGGTTACAGTGAGCGCGTCATAATTGGGGAATTCACTGGAGCGCAACGGGCCCAGTGTCACTTTGACGTCGGGAGGCAAAGAATAATGCGCCCGCACCTCGCGCTCGATCGCGCGCGAAAGGTCCGGAATCGCACTGGGAGAAGTGGCGGGAGGAGATTGGGCCGAGCACCCGAGACAAATCAGCAAAAGAGCGAGGAACGCGCGCCGCACAATTATCAATCGAAACCACCTGAACATGAGCAAGATTCTCGATTATCTCACGGGGAAGTCACGTCGGCGGCCCGCCAGTTCATTGAGACGAGTTCGTATCTCGGCCTTGTCCAGGATCGTCGCAGGATCGTCGCCAAGAAACGCGGCAAGCGGAGTCCTTACGGGAGTTGTCCCCGCAACAATTCTTCGGTGGTCAGCAATTGATTCATCGAGCCGGACCGAAATCCTTCCAGGTCCAGCGTTACGAACTTGAATCCCAGTCTTTTGAAAACAGCGGTCAACTCGCGGGCCATTTCAGGGGTTAAAGCGCGGGGCAGTTCTTCGCGCGCAATCTCAATGCGCACGATTTGTCCGTGATGGCGCACGCGGAATTGCTGGAACCCCATGGCCCGCAACGCGTCTTCTCCGCGCTCGATGACGCTCAGGGCCTCATGCGTAACCGCACGCCCATACTCCAGGCGTGAGGAAAGGCAGGCGGAAGCGGGCTTATCCCATACCCGCAAGTCCGTGCGCCGCGCCAGTTCCCGAATGTCGGCTTTGCTCAGACCAGCTTCGAGCAGCGGAGCCAGAACGCGGTGCTGCTGGGCTGCCTGCTGACCCGGGCGAAAATCGCCTTCATCGTCGGCGTTCACTCCGTAGGCGATGGCGTCGAATCCGCGGGCTTCCCGGTAGCGTTCGAGAACAGTGAACAACTCGTCTTTGCAATGAAAACACCGCATGGCGTCGTTGCGGATATACGCAGGATTCTCAAGTTCATGCGTTTTCACCATTTCGATGGGGATTCCGCGCTCGCGGGCAAAGGCGAGTGCGTCTTCGAGATGAGTTCGGGCCAGGCTGGCCGAGTCGGCAATGACGGCGACCATTTCGCCGCCGAGCACTTCGTGTGCCGTCCAGGCAAGAAAAGCGGAGTCTACGCCGCCGGAATAGGCGACGATCAAGCCCGCGCAGCGGGCGAGGATTTGGCGCAAGCGATCGGCTTTCTGATCGAGCGTGGCCGCGATTGCAGTATTCACAATTGGTATTATCCCAGAAACCAGTTTCTCGCTAGTTCTTCGGAAGAGCGGTTCGGATTTTCTGAGAACTCAACTAATACAGCCGTTCCTGCCGTCTTAGGTTGCCGAATGCCCCCACGTTCGCGAGCGTGAAAGAGAAACGATATTGATTCTCGTTGCGCACCGATCCCAGCGCGAAGCGCCGGTACTCCAGGCTCAGGCCGCAGCAGTCCCAGTTGTAACTGGTTTGGGCTGACGCATATTGCAACGATCCATGGTTTGCGTCAAAGCCGAAGCTGCTGGCCGCGCTGAAGCCACGCTTATTGAGCTGACCGTAGCCGAACAGCACGCGAAGCTGGTGAAAATCGTTGGCATTCGTCGATGTTGTTCCCACCGGAGTGTCGATCACTCGCAAAAAGGTATCGCCTCCTCCCATGGTAAATGGACCGTAGTGGTAGTTCACCAGCGCCGTGCTGGCATTGATGCGGCCAGCCTGAAGGTCGTAGTCCAAGTCCCACTCGGTGTTGGTTCGCGGGCTGGTTTCGACGCGCAGGCGTGAAATGATGGGAGCAAAGCGCCGCGGTTCGTTGAGAAATGCGATGCCCGTGAAATCCGCCGTTGTCGCGAATACGTTCCGCTGCCCAGCCGCCAGGGCATTTCCAAAGGTGGGATCGAAGAAATACTTCTGTCCGATCTCCCAACTCAGGATCTCGCGCGGGCCCGAAGCGCACGGTTGAGTTTCAGGCGTGGGAGGCAATTCCCACGGAACCGCGCCGACTTGCGGGACGCCGCCGATGGTCAGCGTGCTCATGGCGGCAACCCCGCAATCCTTAACGTTCGGTTCCATGCGCTTTGCGTAAATGCGATTTATCAAGGAATACTCGACCTCATTGGTATTGGTAAGAATGTCGGAGGAATCGAAACGCAGAACATCGGCAAAGTTATTTACGCCGGTGACGTAGTCATACCGCATGCGGGGTTCAATCACATGCTTCCATTTTCGGCCGAGCCACGGGTGTTCGAAAACTCGTGACAATGCGGGCGGGCGCAACTCTACTGAAGCTTCCAGTGATTTGCGGTTCAGAACGTCATTGGCAGCTCCGCCTGTCGCGGCGGCCAATGCGGCGTTAAACTGCTCGGTGTAAAGAGTGTCACGCAAGGTCAGTTCGGGACGAAACGACCATCCCCGCCATTGCAGAGGCATCGCAAGCGACGGCGCCAGATCAAACCGGCCCACCAGGGCGGCGGTGCGGAGGCCGGGTTCGGGACTCTCCGGGGCCTGGCGTCTCTGTAACCCCTCGGCAGCGCTCTCGAACGACCAATAGATCGGCGTATTTCCCAGTTGCCGTTCCTCACCCGAGATGAAGAAGCTCGGCGTATGTAGAATTCGGACCAGTTCCGTCTGTGTGAGGGTGGAGCAGCCAGCGTTAGTTTCCGTTGAGGGATTGCAGATTTCGAAGTCCTGGTAGCGTTCCACCAGAGTATTGAAATGAAATCCGTTGGTCGTGTTGGAAAGAAAGATCTGCGATCTCACTTCGGAGTCGATCGCCTGGGTGTAGACATCGGTGAAGGCAATGCGGAAAACAAACGAACTCAGGTAATCGACATTCGCGACGCCGCGAAATGTTCCGAAGGCGCGCTCGGCCATAAAACGAGCATCCTCGCCGCCTTGGTCCTGCGGTGGATTGCCGATGCCTCGATCCGCTATTCCCTGATAATTGAAAAATAAATAGGAGCTCTCACTCGGACGAGCACGGAATTCTCCGTGTTGAAACCATCCACGCTTCGAATAGTACTCAGCGCCTATCGTCGCGTCCATGCTGCGATTGAAGACCCAATACACGGAATCGCCGGCGATCCATCCTTTGGTAGACGAGTTGCCGAAGCTCGGAATCAACAGCCCGGTGTGGCGCTCCTGTTTCTGAACTGGATGAGTGACAAACGGAAAATAAAACACTGGCATCCCCATCAGCCGGAAGTCGCTGTTGTAGATTTTGGCGGTGCTATCCACCTCCACCGAAATGCGCTTGGCGTCAAATAGCCACTTGGGATGGGGCAGTTCGCAGGTTGTGACCGTCCCCTGGCGCACCAGGTAGTGTTCCGGCCCCTCCTTCTCGACAATTTTCCCAGTGAACGCAAACGGATTTGGGGTGGTAAGCACGTAGCGGGACTTCCGTAAACGCAATCCTATCGTCCCGATCACGCTATAGAACGTGCCGGTTTCGGTGCGGATATTGTAGGTGCCGTGGCTCGCCTCCACGTGCTCGTCATAAGGTCCGCCGTCCAGCACGACATGTCCCTCAAGTTCGGTGTCGCCTGTATCGGAGTTGTAGGTAACTCGATCTGCGTGCAAGATGTAAGTGCGGTAGCGAATTTCGACTTCGTCACGCAGGTGGTAGATGGGCCCATCCTTTTCCTGCTCCACCGCCCGAATCGTAACTTCTTCTTCCATCTGGCCGGAGGGACCTGCCGACAGAGCCGAGGCCGGTGAAACGTGGACCGTGCCCGCGGCCGGGGGCAGCGTCTGGCTGGTTACTATCCCTGGAACGAGAAGCAGATGACAGACCAACCCAGCCGTGATAATGATTCGAGAGCGGATGATCATTAATGGATGACCATTAGCGGTTGATCTGCAAGCGCGCGACGCTCCGCCAGCCGTCTGTCAACGGAACCACTGACCTTAGCACGCAAGCGGCAGACGAGGCAAAGCTGCGCCGTTTTGTGGCAGCCGGCATCCCAGTCTGGCCTGTCTTGCTCACGACGATTTAATTTTCGGCCCAAGGAACGATGGCTAGTGGAACTATTCACGGATTTACTGCGACCAGCTTGACGACTGGCGCAACGGAGGGCGACATCAGCGCGCTCCTCCACGGCTCCGATGCCGTTGAGCAGACGCCTTGTGACGCGTCCGCCAGCGCTACGCCGACGGAACCGAACGTTTGTCTGAAGGCCGATCCGAACACCCTTCCGAACACCGCCGATTCCTGGAGGATCGAGGTTGCCGCTCGTCTCGAACGCTATCGCACGCGGCGCAAGCCCCGGAATCCGCGGTATCCTTCGCTCCTTTTGCCGTTCGATGCTCCTGAAGGCTGGTCGCGTCCTGTACCTCTCGCTGCATGTATGAAAATTGAATCGGCGGAAGCTCACTTGGCGGAAACTGGATTCGGCGAAACTGGATCGGCGACCGCGCCAGCGCGAGACGCCCTCGACTTCGCACTCGAAGCAAAAGAACAGCGGGCGGCCGGGGAGCGGACGTGCGCCGAGGCTTGTCAAGCACCGGCACAGTCCGCCAAGGTCATCGAATTCCCACGTTCTGCCGCGATTCCGGAGTTTCACACCAGCGATTTGGCCGATCCTATCTTTGACCTTGATCGTCCGCGCATTGTCGAAGCTCCGGAGATTCTGCCGCCACCGCCGGCATTGGGGGGCATGTTAATCGAGCCCACTCGTCAAGAGCTAGACGACAGGCGAGCCGACTTACCCTCAGACTTTCGCTCGGCCTCGGTCGGCGTCCGCGCACTGGCCGCATTTGTGGACGGCGCAATTCTGGCGGGCGCTCTAATGGGCTTTGCCGCAATTTTTCTTCGTCTGAACCCCAGCCTCAATCTGGTTCACGGCTCGCTGCGAATACCTGCCGCTGGGCTCACCATGATCGCGGTCCTGCTCTGGACGGCTTACGAGTTTTTGTTTGTCGTTTACACGGGGACGACTCCCGGACTGCGCGCCGTCGGGCTGCGTCTGGTTGGGTTTGACGGATCACGGCTCAATCGTCGCCAGCGTCGCTGGCGTGTCCTGGCGTCATTTCTCTCCGCGTTTTCGGCCGGACTCGGTTGTCTCTGGTGCGTTCTCGATCAGGACGGGCTGTGCTGGCATGACCGCATTACCCGCACCCACCTCCAACCAGAAACCTCCGAAGAAGCAAAATAAGAAAGCCCCGGCGTGCGAGCGGCCGGGGCCAAAGAATTACTAAATTTTCTTTCTGAACTAGCTCGCGGCTGGAGTTAGCGCAGTACGTTCGCACTTGCTGCCGCAGCATCCCATGGCGGTCTTGTCGCCCTTGGACTCAGCGGCCCTTGCCTTTGCCGCAGCCTTGCCGTCTTTGCAGCAGTCGTTCTTTTTGCATTCTTTCATTGCGGCTTTCATGTTCTTGGCTTCGCAACACGACTTCCCGTCTTTGGCTTCACACTTATTCTTACCGCGACAAGCAGCGGCGTCCTTGGCGTCGGCCGTGGTGTGATGACAACAACCTTTGCCGTCTTTCATGTCCGTCACATTGTGGTGGCAGCACGTCTCGGCTTGCGGGGCCGATGTCGAGTTGGGGGCGGTCGAAGCTGCCGGCGTATCCTGCGTCCAGGCAACAAGCGACACGGCGAGGATGAGAGTCAAAGCAAACAATCTGCATTTCATAAAAAGCTCCTTTATCAGAGTTATGAGAACAATTGAGATGAGCGGCCACTGTTTCAGCCGCAAAAAGGCGCTGGCAGGAAGTTCTCAGTTCTCGTTCTCTGTAATAACCGTATCAGTTGCGATTTCCAGAGAGCCGAGGACGGGGAACTGAGAACTTAGGAAAGTCTAGACGCGTAGAACCATGTTTAGTAGGCCATCGGGAGGCCCGGGCGCGGCTGCAGTCGTCGGTGAAACGAACGACTCTGCCCGAGCCGGGCTGAATTCGGCAATCTCTAGAGGGGCAATCTCTCGCAAAATTCTGCGCCCGGTATTCGCGGGTGCGGGCACGTTGTACGGGGCTCGCAGGAAACAACAGCGGTGCTCATTCTGGCAGGGCAAACCATTAGCCGCGAACTCTATCGGAGCCGCCGCATCCTCGGTCTTGCTAATCCCTGGACAGCAGGGATGGCCCGCGGCCATGGCGTAGTCAGCGGTCGCGAACTCGTGTATTTCACTCGCTGAATGACTGGGCCAGGCATGCATAGCCAACATCGGCGCCAGGGCCATCTCCGCCCAAACCACCATGACCGTCAATAGCGCCGCAGCAATCGACTTCTTCACCATGCCATCTTAGTTTGGCAGATTGAGGTCAGCCCTGATGTGACGACAATCACATCCAAGTGTGCGGATCGAGCAGAGGAAACTATGCCACCAGATTCTCCAGCGCCGGCCGCAGCTCGCGAAAATGGAATGCATATCCGCTGGCCGTGAGTTTCCCAGGCTCAACCCGCTGGCTGGCCAGCAACAATTCGTCCGCCGCTTGCGCGCCGAAAGCCAGTCGCAGCATGAGCTTCGGCGCCAGGAAAAGCGCAGGCCGTCCCAACACGGACGCCAACACCTTTGTAAACTCCGCATTTCGAACCGGATTCGGCGCGACCAGATTCACCGGACCGGAAAACGACTCCGTGTCCATCGCATGATGAATTCCTCCCACGATGTCATCCATATGAATCCAGCTCCACCACTGTCGCCCCGATCCAATCCGCCCACCAAGGCCCAGTTCGAACGGCTTCAGCATATTCGGGAGCGCCCCGCCCTTCGCGCTCAGCACCAGCCCGATCCGAATGTTGAGTGTCCTGATGCCAGCCTCATCTGCAATCCGGCTCGCGTCCTCCCATTCACGGCAAACCTCGGGCAGAAATCCATCCCCCCCCGGACTTTCCTCGTCCAGAACTTCCTCGCCCCGATTCCCGTAGAAGCCGATCGCGGACGCACACACCAAAACGCGCGGCTTGCTATCAGCCTGCGCCAATGCTGCGGCCAGGTTCCTGGTTCCCTGTACGCGACTCTCGCGGATCGCCTTTTTCTTTTTCGCGTTCCAGCGCCCGACCACACTTTCTCCCGCCAGATGGATCACGGCATCAAATCCCGACACGGCTCTGGGGGACACCGGAATCATGGGATCCCAGGAAATCTGCGCGGGGTCCTGAGCGCGCCCCCGCACCAGTCGCACAGTCTGTTGATTTTGAGGGTCAAACGAAGCGCGAAGCGCCGTCCCAATTGGCCCCGAAGTTCCGCTAATCAATAACCGGTGCAAGCCGCTGCCTCCCCGTGTGGCGCGGGCGTCCCCGCCCCGCCTGCCATAGCCGGGTCCATAACGGCTAAGAAGCGCTGTCCTCAGTACTTTAGCAGCCCAAGGGCGTTTTTCGGCGAGACTCGGAGTCTCGACGATGAAATAGCATTCTGCTGCGTTAAAATCGATCATGGCGACGTTGCGTGAACAGATCGCGACCAACGTGCTTACGGTGACCCGTTTCCGCGAGCTTATGCGGAAGTTGCGCGAGAACCGTCCTAGCGATGACCTCAACCTGGTCAAGAAAGCTTATGAATTTTCCCAGAAGCACCACGCGGGGCAACATCGCGCGTCAGGCGAGCCCTACCTCGTGCATCCGCTCGAGGTCGGAAACGTTCTCGCCGACATGAAAATGGATTCGGTTTCGATCGCCGCCGGCTTGCTGCACGACTCCGTCGAAGACACATCCGTCACTACGGTTGAAATCCGCCAGGAATTCGGCGAACAGGTTGCCCACATCGTCGAGGGCGTTACAAAGATCAGCAAAATCGATTTCTCTTCCCGGGAAGAAGCACAGGCCGAGAACCTCCGCAAAATGATGCTGGCCATGGTTGACGACATCCGCGTCGTCCTCATCAAGCTCGCTGACCGCTTGCACAACATGCGCACGCTTGAGCATCTCGACCCTGAACGCCAGCAAAAAATCGCCCGCGAGACGCTCGACATTTATGCTCCCATTGCGCATCGTCTCGGCATGGGTAAGATTCGCGGCGAACTGGAGGACCTTGGCTTTAAGCACGTCGATCCGATCGGTTACGAGCAGGTCCGCGTCGCCGTCGAGTCGCGCCGCAAGGAGGGCGAAGCCTTCATGGCGCGAGTCGAGGGAGTGTTACGCGATGGCCTCAAAGAAGCCGGCATTACCGGACGCGTGGAGAGTCGCGTCAAGCGGCTGTTCAGCATCCACAAGAAACTATTGCGCCAGCGCATCAGCGTCGACCAGGTCTATGACCTGTACGCCATGCGCGTCATTACCAATTCCGTGCAGGATTGTTATGCCGTTCTCGGTATTATCCACAACCTCTGGCGCCCGGTGCCCGGGCGCATCAAGGACTTCATTGCCATGCCTCGGCCGAATCTTTATCAGTCGCTACATACATCTGTGATCACCGAGACCGGCGAGACCTTTGAGATCCAGATTCGCACCGAAGAAATGCACAAGATGTGCGAGGAGGGAATCGCCGCCCACTGGAAATACAAAGACGGCCCGGTGTCGGCTGAGGATGAACAGCGTTTGGCTTGGCTTCGCCAGGTTGTCGAGTGGCAACGCGATGTTTCCGATCCCAACGAATTTCTTTCCACCCTGAAAGTTGACCTCTACCCGGAAGAGGTTTACACGTTCACGCCAAAGGGCAAGGTTCTTGTTTTGCCGCGCGAATCTACGCCGATCGACTTCGCCTACGCGATTCACACCGAGGTAGGCCACAGTTGCACTGGTGCCAAGGTCAACGGACGCATGGTTCCCCTCCGCCACAAGCTCCATTCCGGCGATATCGTCGAAGTCATCACCCAGCCGGGACACAAGCCCAGCCGCGACTGGCTGGCCGTCGTCAAGTCGTCCCGAGCCCGCAATAAGATCAAGCACTGGCTCAACGTCCACCAGCGCGAGCGTGCCATTGAGATCGGACGCAAGCTGATCGAAAAAGAAGCGCGCAAGTACCGCATTTCTCTCAAAGAAATTAAGGAAGCAGACCTGCAGAGAGCGGCCAGCGAATACGGACTGGGCCGTCCCGACGACTTGATGGCCGGCATTGGCTACGGCAAGTACTCCGCCCGCCAGGTGCTCGCGAAATTCGCACCCGCCGGCTCCCAGCCGATGTCAGACACCGAAACGCAAGCCGCGTCCCAAGGCTTCACCAGCGGACTTACTAGCGCAGTCCGCCGTGTCTTCGGCACTGACAGCAACGCCATTGTCGTTCGCGGATCCGGCGACCTGCTCGTCTATCGCGCCCGTTGTTGCAATCCGATTCGCGGCGAGGCAATCGTGGGATATGTGACCCGCGGCAAAGGCGTGGCCGTCCATTCGATCAACTGTCCCAATGTCACGAATCTTCTCTACGAACCCGACCGGCGCATCGATGTGCTGTGGGCCGGCGACAAAGACGGCCAGCCCATATCCTATCCCGTCAAACTGACGCTTCTTTGCGATGACCGCTTCGGTATGTTGAAGCAAATCACCGCCGTCATCAGCGACACCAACACGAATATCCGAAACATCGAAGCCAGGAGCCAGAACGGGCAAGCCAGCGTGGACGTGGTGCTAGAAATCGCCGACTTGAAGCATCTGCAGAAAATCATGGACGGGGTGAGGCAGATTCCCGGCGTGCATGACGTGCAGCGATTGCAAAAAATCTAGGCTCATGATCCGGGCATGTCTGCGGTGCAATCGGAACTTTCGTCAGGTGAATCAGCGTCACGCGTGCGGGGCCGGCAGCGCCGCGACCTTACTCAAGAATAGACCAGCGGAACTCACCAACCTCCACTGGGAACTTGAGACCACGCTGCGGCGGATGGAGGCAAGGACATCGCAAAAGGAACCGAGAAAACCGCCCATGTGACGGTCTACCACACCGAGGAAGCCGGCAAGAAAACCGCGCACCTTTTCGAAAAGATATAGCGTGAGGTTTCTACTGCAGTTGTCGGAGCTTGCAAAGGCGCTTATGGCGGCGCTCCTGGGCCGCACCGATGGACTGGTTACTTCCTATTCGACCGTCAAGGTCAAGGCGGTCGAGTGTTGCAAGGCTCCGCCGGTTCCGGTGAGTGTCATAGTGTAGCTCTGCGGCGAAGTCGACCCTGCATTGCCGCCACCGCACGCCACCACGCCCAGCATCAGCAGCAAGGCCAGCGCGAGCAACCACAGAGTGATCGCTTTGTTTCGGCAGAGTAACGTCCCGGTCAGAAGCCGGCGACCGCTGAGCAGTGGCAGAGGCAGGACTATCCCCAGCAGCATCGTACCGGCCGCCAGGCCGGCGAGGCGGTTGAAGGGTTTCTGCCGTGAATGTTCGTTCAATAAATGTGCCCTCGACTCGCCCTGCGGGGCTGTTTGCACGGTGACGGTCACCGAGGTTGTGCCGCCGCCCGCGGCGATGCTCGACGGAGTAAGCATGCTGGTCGCGCCCGGAGGGAGTCCCGCCAGCGCCAACAATACAGCGCTTGGGAACGTCGCCCCGTTGGTTGGCGTCACTTGAACGGTGTAATGGGCCGTGCCGCCGGCATTGATGGTGGCCGCGCTGTCGGCGGCGGACATCTGAAAGTCCTGAACCGTTTCGCTGAGCGCAGCCGAGGTGACTCCGACAAAGTTGCCGTCGCCGGCATAGACCGTCGTGATGCTGTGTGGTCCCGCCGCTAGCGTGCTCGTTGGCAACGTAGCTGTGCCGGTGTTGTCCAGCGGTGCACTGCCCAGAGCCGTGGCGTCGTCGATGAAGTTCACGGTTCCGGTCGGCGTTCCTGTGGTTGACGAGGTCACCGTCGCGGTCAGCACGACATTATTCTTCAGCAGCACTGCCGGTGCACTTGTTTGCAACGCGGCAACGGACGCGGCTTTGCTTGTCGAGAGCACGAACAGTCCGCTCACGGTTGCCGGATTGTGCGTGTCTCCCCCATAGCTCGCGACCAGATCGTGTACGCCCGCGCCCACCGTGGCCGTGGTCAGAGAGACCGTTCCATTGCTCAGCGCCCCCGACGCCACCACATTGCCTGCCTCCAGCAGACTTACCATGCCAGTCGGAGTTGAACCGTTCAACACCGTCGCCATAACGCTCCCGGTGCCGTACGTGTCGCTCGCCGGTCCACTCAACTGCAGCGAGACCGTATTTGCCGGGCCGCTGCCCGCCCCGGTATTGATGCTTCCAGCCGAGACCTCCCGCACCACTTCATTATCCGTGTCACCCAGCGCCAAGGTCCCGCCCGGATTGATGGCGAGTGCGTCCGGTTCGTTAAGAGATGCACTTGTGGCGGGCCCGCCATTGCCGGAGAATCCTTGCAGACCATCGCCCACGACCGTGCTGATCGAACTGCTAGCGATCATCCGTATGCGCTGGTTGTTGCTGTCGGCAATGTATAAGTTTCCTTGCGCATCGATCCCGAGCCCCACGGGACGCGCCAGTGCAGCCGCCGTGGCTGCCCCGCTGTCACCGCCGAAGGCGGCGCTTCCCGTGCCCGCAATCTTGGTAATGATGCCGTTTAAGTCGATCTTTCTTATGCGCTCATTGTTGGTATCGGAAATGTAGACATTTCCCGCAGCGTCGGCTGTGATGCCGCGGGGAGAATCCAGATTAGCTGCAGTGGCCGCTCCGCCATCCCCCAGATATCCCTGCGCGCCATTTCCAGCGATGGTCGAAATAAAACCGTTGCTCGCCGCTATCTTCCGTATCCGGTGGTTATTTGTGTCCGCAAAATAGACGTTGCCGCCGTTATCGACCGTGATAGCCCCTGGCAAACTCAATTCGGCAAGCAGAGCCGACGCCCCATCGCCGGCGAAACCCGTTACCCCGCTTCCCGCAATCGTGGTGATGATTCCGCCGGAAACCTTCCGTATGCGGTCGTTGTGCGCGTCGCTGATGTAGAGGTTGCCATTCGCATCCACCGCCAGTCCCGTGGGGGTATCCAGTTGGGCCGCCGTGGCCGAGGCGCCGTCGCCTCCAAACCCTTGCTCTCCGGTCCCCGCCACCGTCGTCAGAATTCCCGAGGTGTCCAGCATCAGCACCACGTCTCCCGCGGCGTCCGCAATATACAAGTTGCCAGCCCCATCGTAGGCCATGGCCTCGGGCAGCGCGATGGGAAACCCAGTACTCTCCTGCCCGGAACCGTTGCTTCCGTTGCTCCGCTGCACCAGCCGAACAATGTTTTGAAGGCTGGGCCCGGACGGTCGCGCGAGCGCGGCCACGCCTAGGCCGATCCAAATCAAAACCGCCGCCGCCAAGAGTTTTGCACCACTGCATCGGATGCCGGCCATGTCATTCTCCATTCCGCGCGTCGCGCCCATGATTTTCTGCAACCAGTTTTGCTGTCACGGTCACTTTCATTGGCATCCCAACGAGGTCCAGATGACGCCAGTCCCCGCGGGCGGGTTCGTTCCGTCGATCGTGATATTGAGCGTGAGGAAGGTTCCCGCCGGGATGAACAGTGGACTCTCCTCCGGCGTGCTGCAACTTGCGGGCGAACCGGCCGAAACCGTGCAGGAGTACAGCGTATCGGAAGGGGCACTGCCCCCCGCGTTGGGGCTGGACTGCAGATCGACGATTAGAGAATCATCGCCGGAATCCCTTGACCAGACCTGCAAAGCCGTTATGCTGCACCCGACTGGCACCCAGGCAAATGTATTGTCGGAAGCGGCCTCGCCCGATTGGCCCGATTGCAGCGGGTTATAGTAGACATCGGTGCTAAGGACATGCATGACGGCCGTGGCGGGAATCGCGCCGGCGCCCTTCGCCAGCACTGCCCAGTTGCCGCCCGCACTCGCAACGTCAGCCGCCGGATCGGTCGCTGTGTTCGGGGCCAGGGCCACATAACTCGATCCATTTTCCGACACCGCATCTCCGATCGCGTACATAGAACCGCTGGCCCACGCGCCCATGAAGCTGGCGACTGGACCCTGCGGCCCCGCCGGGCCGACCGCTCCCTGCGCTCCCGGAGCGCCATCGTTTCCGGCATTGCCCTGTGGGCCTTGCGCTCCCATCATGCCTTGTGCGCCAGGCGCGCCATCGGCTCCCGCGGCCCCGGCGTCGCCTTTGCTCGCCAGCACCGCCCAGTTCCCACCCGAGTTCAGGACGTCAGTTGCCGGATCGGTGTCGCTATTCGCCAGCAATGCAATGTAACTCGTTCC
>JBAVAA010000815.1:0-4150 GCA_049585515.1 Terriglobales bacterium
TCGACCTTGTCGTGATTCGAGGTGTAGCAAATCTCCTGGCCGTCGGGTGAAAAGGCGTAGTTGTCTGGGCCTCCGAGCGAAAATGGAGGAGCGTCATAGTCGCCGGGAGTGAGGTCGAAAGGATAGCTGTGGATTATTACAGTTCCGCCAGGGTTTACTCCCAGCTCGGAGATAAGCATTACAAATATGTGGCTGCGCTTTCCCGCCTTGTATACACTCCAATGCCGATACAGGAGTCGATCGAAGACTAGGGCTTTGACCTTCGAATCCCTGGCCCCATTGACCTTCTTGGCATTGCACGCCTCCTCTGCTTCCGGCGCGGCATCGCATTCCGGATAAACATCGGATTTGAACAAGATGTAATTGCCATCTGGAGACCAAAGCTCGCCGTCAGCTTCGGTGGCAATCGAAGTCAGTTTGCGTACTCGTGTCACGGTTCCTGCGGCGCCATCAAACTCCGCAATCCAAACCTGCGAGCCGCCTTCCTTGGTCGAAATAAACGCAAAGCGCTTCCCATCCGGCGCCCAGCGCGGGCGGTCGCCATCCTGATCAGCAATGATCTCTCGTTCTTGCCCACCCGCCAGCGGGACGATCCAGATGTGCGAAGTCTTAGTATTCGCCGCCAGATCCACATCGACCGCGGCGAACAGCACCCACTTGCCGTCGGGCGATGGAACCGGCTCGCCGACGCGTTTCAGCTTCATCATGTCTTCGAAGGTGAAGGGATGCTTGTCTTGTGAGAATGCGGGGAGAATGAAAACGAGAATCAGAAGAAAAAAAATAAGACGGCGCATGGCCCGGCCTCCGCAGAACAAGAGAGTGTAGCATTCCAGCCGCATCGCTGATCTCGGCGGGAAGGTTGCGTTTCTAGGCGTTTGTAAGGGGATTCTTTTCGGTGAAATTCAGCTCAGGTATCTCGGACGCTGGGCGGGCGCCTCGCGGCCCGTCAGTAAGCCCCGTCCCTAAAGACGAAAGAAGGGGCGCGAGTCTCAGGTGAGAATGGAATCGTCCAGCCGTTTGCGTTGAAAATCAGCAACGTGCTGGACGAATGCTGTAATCAGCGGATGCGGATTGTCCTCGCGCGACGAGAGCTGCGGTTGGAACAGCGTGGCGATGAAAAACACGTGGGTGGCAGACTCAATGGCTCGGCATTCTTCCTTCGAGCTGCGAGCTACGACGGGGAAGCCTGCCTCCATCGCCATCCATTCGAACTCGGGATTCAGTTCGTAGTTGCAGAAAAATTCTTCCTCGATGGTTTCGCACCCATAAAGCGCCGCGAGTCGAGAACCAGGCCGGAGGCGGATCTGGCCAACCTTTCCGGAGAGCTTGGGCGCGTTCGGATCGCGGTTGGGAACTGCGCAGGCCACGGGATAGATGACGATGTTTTTCGCGTGCGGGTCTTCTTCGGCGGTGGTGGCATCGCGGACGCCAAGCACGTTGCGGGCGCATTCAATGAGGGCGTACTGGAAACCTCCACAGGTGCCGAGGAATGGCCGGTCATGGACACGGGCGAACTCGATGCCCTTGAGCATGCCGTCGAAACTTTTGTAGGGGCTCCCTGCCGCGGCAAATAGACCATCGAAAGAATCCAAGACCTCGGCCGCTCGCCGTTCGAGGAGCGACGGCGTGGGAAGCCAAGCCGATTCCACTGTGAGTTGGAGCTTGCGGCCGGCGTGCTGGAGCGAATCGTTGGTCGCGTAATGCGAGCGGGATTGGGGATTGAAATCGCCCAGAATCCCGATGCGGAGGGGTTCGGTCACAACCGACATTCTAAATTACCAGGTCGCCGCGGGCAGTAAACAATTAGCTACCGGCTACGGCAGGGTTCGGGATGCGGCCGAGCCGCCGCATTGTGGGCCATGACGCAGGCCCTGTGCTACAGCAACGCGAGCTGCACGCACAACTCGAAGAGGCCGAGCAGCGCAATGGCAGTGCCTCCGCATACCACGAAGGCTGCTTTCCAAGCGGTCGCAGCGACGATTGCCTTCTGGCTGCGAAAGGAGATTACAAACGTCGGGTCGCTCCTGCCTTTCATCAACACGACTTGTGAAGCGAGATCGAAGTCGGAGGACTCGGCCTGACTGTCCTTTAGGGGCAATTCTATTGGAGGCGATTCGTTCCGAGGCATTCCGGTCGGGCGCAAGCCGTCGGCACCGGGTTCGTGCATGCGCATTTCACTCGATGGCGATTCGGCGCGGGCGAAGACGCTTGCTGGCGGTCCAGTCTTTTCGACAGCGACGGGTGCGTCGAGGATTCCGTCGAAGGACCAGGCCTCTGGATTTCCGCTGGCGCGAGTGAGCGCGGCCGCAATTTTCTCCTGCTGCGTCATTTCCCGAGTGGAGGAGGACGCCGCGGAGCTTCCCAGCCTGACAACCTCCGGAGCAGGGAGCGCTTTAGAAGGGTCATTGCGCGGCGGTGTGCGTGGATTGTGCTGGCGAACCGCGGTCCGGATCGGATCGCGCCCATTGTCGGATAAAGGAGTGCGAACAGGGTTGCGCCGGTCGGCGACCACGTCATTGCGCGGTAAAGAAGGACGCACCGCAGCAGATGGACGCGCGCGGATTCCCGGATTTTCCATCAGCGTTCCAGCGACAAAAAGCACGTCATCGGCCTTGATCAACCGCTCCTCGATACGTATGACGCGGTCCAAGGCGATACCGTGACGCGAAAGAAAACCGATAACACTTAGCGGGACTTCATTTGAACCCAAAAGAGCCTGCGCATATTCTCCACGAAACAATGGATTCAATTCGAGATCGGCTCCGCGAGCTTCGATCAATAATCGTCCGGTCGAGTCGTCGATGAAAAAAGGCAGATGCAACGTCTCCTCCGCAACTTTTTCCCATGCATTCTTATCCCGCTGCCGCCAGGCGGTAGTGTGGTAGAGAAAGCAAGGCTCTTCGGTGACGGGCGCCAGCGTGGTGCAGGGACCGGCCGCCAGGCCACTGACCTCAACCAATCCGCGGGTGACATCGCGAATTTTGGAAGTTGGCGTAGTGAGCAATGACCGTTGGCGGGCGAGTAGACGGAATCCGTGAGCGAACAGGTACACACCGACGGCAATCGTAGCGGACGAAACGAGCGCGACGGATTGGGTCGGGATCAACAGAAGAAGAAGGCAGACGGTCACAGGTCTTTCCTGGAATGCCACAATCCATCTGCTATGAGGATAAGGAGCGACTTCAGAAGCGACACGGAGAAAGAGGCGGTAACGGCTTACCGAAGTAAGTAACCGTTACCGATGGCGATGGACCGAGACGCGGGAAGCCGCGCCGTCCACCCGAGTTGTTATGCGGTTATGGCGCGAGTATTCAGAATATCGGCCACGGCTGACATCGCGGCATCGACTTCGGCGTCTGTGTTATAGAAGTGGGGCGAGAAGCGGACACCGGCTTTGGGACGCCAGTCCACGAGGATGTCGCGGGCCAGAAGCTCGCGGCTTACTTGCTGGGAATCGGGCATCTCGATGGAGACGGTGCCGCCGCGTTGCTCGGGATCGCGAGGAGTGTTGACGCGCCATCCGTGCCGGTCGGCGAGTTCAATGAGGCGGGTGGTCTGGCGCTTCGACTTCTCCCGAATTTTCTTGATACCAACCTGTTGAATGATCTTTAGGCCGGGACGGGCTGCTTCGATCGAGGGAATGTGCGTGGTGCCATTCATGAAGCGGAAGGGCGGATCGGCGTAGCGGATGGGGCCGGTGGCGAAGGCAAAAGAATTTTCGTGCGCGAACCATCCGGTCAGCTTTGGCTCCAACTTTTTACCGAGATCGGGGCGAACGTAGAGGTAGGCAACCCCCGGGCCTCCGCAGAGCCACTTGAGCACGCCTCCGCAAGCAAAGTCGGCGTTGAGCAACTGGATATCGACGGGGACGGTGCCGAGTGACTGAAAAGTGTCGAGGACGACGTGCGCCCCAACTTTGTGGGCTTTGTCGATGATGGCTCTGGCGTCGTTGAGGTAGGAGCTGCGAAAAATCACATGCGAGATGGGGACGATCAGAGTGTGTTCGTCGATGGCGTCGAGCAGGCGATCGGTGGGGACGGTGACGCCGTCATCCGTCTTGACCATGTGAACCTGCGCGCCGCACTGGCGTTGCGCCTCCCAGAAATACATGACGGAGGGAAAGTTCAGGTCGCTGTAAACGACTTTGTTG
>JBAVAA010000816.1:0-3209 GCA_049585515.1 Terriglobales bacterium
ACGCGAGACAGCATGTCCTTTGCTTCGCTTAGGATGACAAGATGGTCCGTCATTCCTGCCGCAAGGCCTCCACCGGCTCCAGCATAGCCGCCTTGCGCGCGGGATAAAGCCCGGCTGTGATTCCCGCCAACGCCAGTGAAAGCACCGCGCCGATCGCCGACACGGGCACGATGCGCGGCGTATCGAAACCCTGCGGAAGGTGCACTCCCGAAAGCAAGTGAATGACAAGCATCGCGCCGCCCACTCCGATCGCGCCACTGAGCAGCGTAAGGAACGCGCCCTCAAGAAAAAACTGGAACAATATGCTGCGATGCGTCGCGCCCAGCGCCTTGCGCAGACCGATTTCGCGCGTGCGCTCCGTAACCGCCACCAGCATGATGTTCACAATGCCAATCGCGCCCAGCGCCAGCGTCACCAGCCCGACTCCGCCCAGAAACCAATCCATAGCTGTAAAGATTTTGCCCATGGTCTTCTGGTTTTTGATCGTGTCCCATTCTTCCCAGATGTCGGTTCCCTTCGGATCGAATCCGCCATGATTGCGCGCCACGATGCGGTGCAACTCATGCTTGGCGTCTTCGTTTTCGTCGAAACTGCGCGGCTGATAATTGATAAACGAAATCGCATTCCCATCCTTGGAGTTGTCGCCGGTCAGCGGAAACAACTCCCGCATGGTGTTGAAGGAAACAAAAATCCGGATGTTGGTCGCGTTCTGCTCCTCTTGTCCGATCTTCGAAAGTACGCCGATCACCTGGAAGCGAACGCCATTGAGCAGGATGGTGCTTCCAACCGCGGGACGGCCCGGAAACATGTTGCGAGTCATCTCCGAGCCCAGCAGGCACACCCGACGCCGCTGATCGTTGTCATCGTCATTAATCCAGCGTCCCACGGCCAACGGAATCGTCCGCACCTGGCTGTAGACCGGCGGCACGCCCGAAACCTGGCCGTTGGTGCTGGTGTAATCGCTGACCGCCCGAATGTCATCGCGCGCAATCACCGGCGCGATGTGGATGGCGAGCTTCGATTCATTCTTGATGGCAAGGTAATCGTCATAGGTGAGGTTGAACCACTTCATCGAATTGAAACTGCCCTCAACCGCCGGCGCGCGCCCGCCGAAAAAGAAGATGATGTTCTTGCCGAAAGTCTCCAGCTGCTTGCGATTGCCATTGCGGAAACCCTCGCCCACTCCCGCCAGCAGCAGCAAAGAGCCAACGCCCCACGCGATTCCAAACATCGTGAGGAACGACCGCAGCTTATGCGCCCAGAGGGTCTGTAAGGTTTGCGCGAAGGTATCCAGCAGCATGCGCATGATTACCACCTAAGAAGTCGCGAAGGAAGGAAGATTTTCCGCAAACACCACCCGCCCCGCCACACTGATTCGACTCTCAAAGATGGCAAGCGTTAGCGAAAATTAGAAAGGAAATAGCCGCATCGGAGCGAAGAAGTCGGACAGAATTGGATCAGTTTGAATCTGTTCTAAAAGAGATACTCGCGATCTTTTCTCCTCCCAAGATGGGCACGGCTTCACAAGTTGCCGAAATCTCCGGTTTCGTATCAGGGTATAGCTTTAGCGATACCGTAAATCTTTCGAAATCACACGCCCCTTTAGGGGCTGAGGCCGCAAAATCAATACCAGCCGTTAGCTGATGGGGAATGTGCCTTTCAAAATGAGCCGCTACCAATGGGACAGGCTCCGTGACGCTTAGACATTTTGTGCAGTAATTTTTTGTCTTGCCCGTTGTTATTTTTTGTCTTGTTCGTTCGCGCCCAGCTTCCACGCAATCTGCCGCAGCATTCCCAACAGCACCTCGGCGTCATTGCCCTTCAGTTCCAAACGCCGGACCAGCCGTCTCAACTTTTCTTCAGCCGCGACCGCGCGTGGCTTGATGTATCCGCTGTCGCGGAGCACCTCAAGCATCACCTGCGTCAGCCGCTCGATTTCTCCCGACTTCGCCGGAGCATTCGCCCTTTCTCGGGACACATTTCCGTGCGCAGTCTTTGCCGGCGCAGTCTTCCGTCCTCGCACCAACTCGTAAAGGCAGACCGCGACCGCCTGTCCCAGGTTCATCGAACCATGCTCTTCGCGCGTCGGAATCCGCATCATCCAGTGGCAATGGCTCATCTCCTCATTCGACAGCCCATACCGTTCCGACCCGAACAGCAACGCGACCGGAGCGGTTTGCATCTGCCGCTTGATCGCTCGCGCGCCATGATCGAGCCTGTGCAGGCTGTGTTGCAACTCTCGCCGGTTTGCGGCCGTCGTCCCGACCACCAGGCTGCAATCCGCGACCGCTGCATCCACCGTGTCATACTGCTCCGCTTTCGCCAGCAAATCCGCCGCTCCCACCGCCGACCGCGCCTCCTGAAATGCCACTTCATAGGGATTCACGACCCGCAACCGGCGGACTCCAAAATTGCTCATGGCGCGCGCCGCCGCTCCAATATTCAGCGGATTGCGCACCGCCACCAGCACCACGCGAAGATTATCGAGATCGCCAGGCATAATTTGAAATCCGATTTGCAGATTCCAAAACGGTAATTCCCCAAACAGCCATTCTACGGTGCTCCGCGTCTGTAGCCCCGTTCCCGCCAACCGCTGCGACTTACCGCCTAGCCGGAGCATCGAATAAAAGTGCTACGATGTATGACAGCAATCCCGCCCTTACCGGATCTGTCGATCCATCTGCGGGGAACCAAAAACTCTGGAGGATGAATGGCAAGCAACGCCACCGTCGAAGTTACCGACGCTAATTTTGATTCTGATGTATTGAAGTCCGATAAGCCTGTACTGGTCGATTTCTGGGCCGCCTGGTGCGGGCCCTGCCGAGCGATCGCCCCGATCGTCGAAGAACTCGCCGGCGAATATAAGGGTAAAATCACTGTAGGCAAAATGGACGTGGACCGCAACGGTGCCACCCCCATGCGCTACAAAGTCACCGGCATTCCTACTTTGCTAGTTTTTAAGAATGGACAGGTCGTGGAACAGCTAGTCGGCTACCGCTCCAAAGACGACATTCAGAAAGCCCTCGATCGCCACCTGGGATAACAGTGTCTGAGTAAGAACTCATCGTGACCCCATGATGGTGCGGAATTGTCGAATATCCAGCCCCGGAGGGGCGAACTAGAACACCGGCAACTGGCAACTGCCACTCATCTTGACCCCATGGTGGTGCGGAATTTCTGAGTCAGAACTCATCTTGACCCCATGGTGG
>JBAVAA010000817.1:0-8813 GCA_049585515.1 Terriglobales bacterium
GAATTTCATGGACTCACGCGCTCCTGAGTTGTTCGAACAGTGTAACCTTCCGCAAGATATTTACCGTATGACAATTAGCGGAAGTGTTTTTTCTGTTGGCGAAGGCTTCTCAGGGGTGCACAGAGGACGCGGCCAACGGCCTGCTGTGGTTTGGTTGGGGAATCGGTTCACTGTTGCGGGCGTTTTATTGGAAGCCCTTACGGCGCTGCGTGCGTTCCAAGCGCATCGAGGATCACGAGGTCGCCCCGGCAGGTATTCTGTCCTACATCGGTCCAGGTCACGCCGCCATCCGTGCAGCTCGTACCGCATTGGCTGTCCCAGTTCGGCAGCGTGCCGCCTTCGGTGCAGGTTGCTCCCGCAGTGTTTGTTCCGCAGCCGGTTGCCTGGAAAATGTCGCCGTGACCATTGCCCGTGACCGGGAATGCATAGTCCAGATAGGTGACAGTGTTATTGGGCGTCGGCAGATACTGGCCGCGCAGGTTGTTGCAGGCGGTGTTTGCGACCGTGCTCGATCCGCGCGTCCCCATCATGTCGGTGCCGAAAGCGATCAGGTCGCCGAGCGGCGAGTTTACACCGATGTTGTTCTGCACGGCGAAGAATGGACTGGAGCCGGTGTTATAGGTGTGGCCAAGACGATAAGTCAGCCCGCTCCCGCTGGAATCGAACGCGCACAGTTCGTCATAACAGGCGCCTACATAGCGTGTCGGCCATGCCGGAACGTCCGTCGTCGCCGTAAAAATGGGCGTGAGATCGCTGGTCCCCGAATTCCGGTAGGTGCCGTGATTGTCCGAGGGCAGGCCAGTCAGGAGCATTTGCGTGCCGGGGTTTAATTGTCCATTGATCACCGGGCAGTTCGGACAAGTCACACCGTAATACATCGACTGCAACAGATGTCCGTAATATCTGTGCAGGTAGCCAGACGAAGTGTGTCCGGTCCCGTTCACCCAATCGGTAAGCGGAGCCACCAGAGTGCTCGTAGTGTCGAAGAAATAGGTAGCGCAGTAGGATTCGGTGTTGCTCCAATACGCATTCGTAGCCGTTGTGCCCGAAGGCGCGTATGCGCTGCCCGCTGGGACGCTGGTACGCGCCGAGTAATAAAGACCCTTGTAACTGACGATGTTCCTGATGGTGTAAGCATTGGCCGTCGAATAAGCTCCGTGCCAACTGGTGTTGGACGCTTGGCAACTGAGCGTTCCGGAGTTCCAGTTCCCCGGAGAGTTTGGCCCTTCGCCGCCGTTTGGAGAAAACGTGACATACTGGCCGTTCGGGCCCTGTTCCACTTCGTGCAAAGCGAATCGATCGGGCAACTGGCAGGGAACCGATGGCCAGGTTCCAGCTCGCGTGCACACGACCTGGTCATTGGTGGTCATGTATCCGGCGGGGGCGGTGTTACCAGTACCACGGTAAATCTTTCCGAGTCGGGTGTTGATCCGCGTGCAACCCGGCGCCGACGTACCGGCCGGACGATAGATCACCATGTCGAAGCCTGAACCTTGCCCTTGTACCTTATCGATATTCGTCCAAGTCACTCCGCCGTCGGTTACGGTGCAGCCCGCGGTTTGGCACCACGCGGGCTCAAACGTGCCGGTCGTTCCTGTGCCAAAAATGGCCGTTGCCTGGAATCCGTAATTCCCCACGTTGCCAACAGTCGGCTGAATGAAGGTATCGGTTGGCGTTACCGTCCATGACGGCGCCCAGTCATAGCCTCCGGTCATCCCATACGAAATCGTGCCATCGTTTGCCACTTCGAAACTCCCAACCCATGACGCCGCATAGGTAGTAGGGTTGCCGGGCGCAGCGCTCTGCATCACGCTGCAAGGCACTGGCGTGTCAGAGGCAAAATCGACATAGAGGTTCCGGCTGAGACTCCCTGTGCCCGGGCTTGCAATCGAGCTGGTGATCGCCAACTGATTCACCTGCGTCGGCACGTTTGCTATTTCGTAAAGAACATGGGGCTCGCCCGCTACGCGGCTGAATGACCACGAGCCGCCGTGCGCCAGGTGCCCCGAGTCTCCGCCGCCACTAGCGGCGGGGTAGAGTCCGGTTTCATTGACGCATCCGGGCGAAGTGCCGCAAGTGTGGGCATGAATTGCTGCCGGACTAACGTTGAGGACCGTCGCCGAGCCGGCGGTATTCTTTGCCAGCAACAAGGTCTCGTCCCAGGAGAAGGCATCCCAACCGCCGTCGGAACCCATGTGCCAGGCGACAGTGTAGGGCTTGGATGCGTTATGCGCGAACGTGTTCTCGTCCGTGGCCATCACCAGGTACGCTCCGAAATCGGGATCCATCCCCGTCGAGTTCATCGGCGCCGGGCAGTATGCCGGATAGGTCGAAGGCTTCCACCCGGAAGGGCACGAGCCGGAGGAAATCGTGGTGGGCCCAAATCCAGTCGGGATCGGGTCGCTTGTACCTTCCTGGAAGATCAAAGTTGCGCCGCTTTGGCCGACGGTTTTGTTGGACAGGCATCCCGATTGCGTACCGTTGACGCAATTGTCGGTTCTGGCCGAGTACGTGAGAAGGGGATTTACAGCGATGCTCAGCGGCTGAGTCGCGGTTACATTGCTGGCATCGGTCACCTGAATTGTGAAGTTGCTCAACTCTTCTTCCGTAGGTGTGCCGGCAATAGCACCGGCATTCACGTCCAGCGTCAGTCCGGCGGGCAATCCGCCCGACACTATCGACCATACATAAGGTGTGGCGCCTCCCGAAGCGACCAACATAGCCGAGTACGAGGTACCTGCCGTGCCGCCCGAGAGCGACGACGTAAGAACTTGGGGAGGCGAGTTTATGGTCTCGAGTAGCGCCGAGGACCCGCTGCCGCTGTCGTTGCCGTCGCCGCCGTACGAAGCCGTGATCGAGTGTTGTCCCGACCCCAGCGCCGACGTGCTGTACATGGCGGTGCCGTTGCCGATGGTGCCAGTCCCAAGGGTCGTGCTGCCATCGCTAAACGTCACCGTCCCCGTGGCCGTCGCGGGCGTCACACTAGCGGTAAGCGTAAGCGGCGAACCATAAGCCGCCGGATTGGCCGATGAAGCAATCGCCACAGTGGTATTGCCTTGGTTGATCGTCTGGGCCAGGATGGCCGACGCGCTGCCGCTGTCGTTGCCGTCCCCACCGTAGGAAGCCGTAATCGAGTGCGGTCCCGCGACCAATTCAGAGGTACTGTACGAAGCGGTTCCGCTATTGACCGTGCCCGTTCCAAGCGTCGTGCTGCCATCTATGAACGTCACCGTCCCCGAAGCCGTCGCCGGCGTTACCGTCGCTGTGAATGTTGTGGAGGAGCCATAGGCTGAAGGATTCACAGACGAAGCGACCGTCACTGTTGAGCTCGCTTTGTTCACCGTCTCTGTGAGGGCACTCGATGAACTGCCGCTGTCGTTGGTGTCGCCGCCGTACGACGCTGTGATTGAGTGCGGTCCGGTCGCCAGCGCGGTTGTGCTGTAGCTAGCCGTTCCGCCGTTGACTGCGCCCGAACCGAGCGTCGTCGCGCCGTCCACGAACGTTACCGTCCCGGTCGCCGTCGCCGGCGTCACCGTGGCCGTCAGCATCACTGATGAACCATACGACGATGGGTTCGCCGACGAAGCTAGCGCCACCATTGTCCCCTCCTGGTTGACCGTCTGTCCGAGGGCACTCGATGTGCTGCCGCTGTCGTTGGTGTCGCCGGCGTAGGAAGCCGTGATCGAGTGCGGCCCCACCGCCAATGTCGAGATGCTGTAGTTGGCGATTCCGCTGGCGATGGTGCTCGTTCCGAGCATCGTTGCGCCATCGGTGAAGTTTACCGTCCCGGTCGCTGTCGCAGGCGTCACTGTCGCCGTCAGCGTCACCGATGAACCATACCCCGACGGATTTGCAGCAGACGTCAACGCCACCGTCGTGCCCGCCTGGCTTACCGTTTGTGCAAGCGCGGTCGATGCGCTGCTGCTGTCGCTCGCATCCCCGCCATACGAGGCGGTGATCGAGTGCGGTCCCACCGCCAATGTCGAGATGCCGTAGGACGCGGTCCCGCCGCTGATCGTGGCCGATCCCAGCGTCGTCGCGCCATCCGTGAACGTCACTGTGCCGGTTGCGCTCGCGGGCGTCACCGTCGCCGTAAGCGTCACCTGCGTGCCAAATGCCGACGGATTCGCAGATGAAGTCAAGCTCGTGCTCGCCTGGTTAAGCACATTCAACGAAGCGCTCCCGCTCACCGTTCCAGCAGTCGCGGTGATCGTAGTCGCGCCTGTGGCCAGGGCGTTGGCAACACCGGTGGGATTGCCAATGGCAGCGACCGATGGATTCGACGAGCTCCAAATTACCGACTGCAGAGTCTGGGTGCTGCTATCGCCGAACGTCCCGTTAGCGACAAAGGACTCAGCTTGTCCGGGCGCGAGGTTCGAATTAGCTGGCGAGACCGCGATCGACACAAGACCGGGCGGTGTCAGACTCGCCGGTTCATACAGTTGATCGCCGGCCAGCGTTACTCCCGCGTTAATTCCGCCAATCAGCAACACGTTGCCGCTGGCGAGCAGCGTTGCCGTATGGCCTGCGAGGGCGGTTGCGACTGGTTGAGCAGAGGTGAACGCGCCGGCTGTGGGATCGAATAATTCGGTGCTGACCTCTTCGGTGCAGGAGGAACTGCACGAACTGTAGCCTCCCGCGATGAGGACTTCGCCATTGGTGAGCAGCGTTGCCGTGTGATGGAAGCGCGCAACGGTCATTCCGCCAGTGACAACGCTGAACACGTTTCCCACCGGATCATAGATCTCGGCCGCATTAGTCGGACAACCCGGCAGACAGATCGAACCGCCCGACACCAGCACGCTGCCGTTATTCAGAAGAGTAGCCGTTGCATCAAAACGCGGAACGCTAAGGCTGGGACCCGTACCCGTAAAGCCAACTCCGGTGCCTGGATTGTAGATTTCTGCCGCTGCTGGCAGGTTCGTTCCATCAAACCCTCCAGCAATCAGCACTAGACCTGAATTGAGCAGGACCGCGCTAGCGTCGAACCTGGCGGCGCCCATGCTATTCGAGGTCGGCGTAAAAGTCCCCGCATTCGGATCGTAAATCTCGGCGCTCGACAATGCGCTGCACGAGGTAGCCGAAGTGCAGTTTTGGCCGCCCGCAATCAGGACTGTCCCGTCGCCGAGGACGGTCATAGTATGGCCGCTCCTGGCGATCGTCATCGTTCCCGCTCCGCTGAAGGTGCCCGCCGCCGGATCGTAAACCTCGGCGCTGTTTAAGGACGAGCAGTTTCCGGAGCTATCACAGGTATAGCCACCGGCGATGAGCACTTTGCCCGTATTCAAGAGCACAGCCGGAGCCGAGCGCGCGGCGCTCATCGGCCCCGCATTAGTAAATGCGCTGGTGGCCGGGTTGTACAATTCAGCGCTTTTCAAGTAAGTGCAGGAGTCGGCGGTCGGACAATTGACGCCCCCGGCTACCAATATCTGCCCATTGTTCAAGATCGTCGCGCTCTGCCGGTAGCGGCTGGTATTAAGGTTCGCTTGGCTAGCGCCCGTCGTGGTCGTAAAGGTGATTCCATTGCTGGACGCTCCGCCCACGGTGACCACCACATTGCCCGCGCCTGTTTCCGCCGGCGCCGCCACCACGATCGACGTTGCACCCCAACTCGCGATTGATGTGGCTGTCACCCCATTAAAGGTAACTTTCCCCGGAGTCGTTCCGAAGCCGACGCCGCTGATCGTCACAGTCGTGCCCACTGGTCCAAATGACGGACTGAGAGCAATGATCACCGCATTTACGACAATGCCCAGCGGTTGCGATGCAGTTATGCTGTCGGCGTCCGTCACCTGCACCGTGAAATTGCTCGCGCCTTCTACCGTAGGCGTGCCGGTAATCGCACCAGTGCTGGTATTCAGCGATAATCCGGCAGGCAAACTGCCAGTGTTTATCGACCATGTGTAAGGAGTGGTGCCTCCGCTCGCCGCCGCCGTCGCCGAGTACGACGCGCCCGCAGTCCCGGCATCCAAGACCGTTGTAACTACCTGCGGCGCCCCGTTTATCGTTTGAGTTACCGCCAAGGAAGCGCTGCTGCCGTAGTTGCTATCGCCATTGTAGGAAGCGCTGATCGAATGCGGCCCCGCAGCCAGCGTGGAAGTGCTGTAAGTCGCTGCTCCGCTCGTGATCGTGTCCGTTCCCAGCGTTGTGCTGCCATCGGTGAAGGTCACCGTCCCCGTTGCCGGTGCCGGCGTCACCGTGGCCGTGAATGTCGCAGGCGATCCATAGGTCGAAGGATTCACCGACGACGCGACGGTCGTGCTCGTGGACTGCTTGTTAACCGTCTGCCCCAGGGTTGCCGACGTGCTGGCGTCGTTGGTGTCTCCGCCGTAAGAAGCCGTAATCGAGTGCGATCCCCCCGTCAGCGCTGATGTGGTATACGTCGCGGCTCCGCCGCTGATCGTGCCCGTTCCCAATGGCGAGATGCCATCCGTGAAGGTCACTGTTCCCGTGCCGGTCGTTAGGCTGGCAGTGAGCGTCACCGGGGAGCCATAGGTTGAAGGATTCGCCGACGAAGTCAGCGTCATAGTCGTGCTCAGCTTGTTAACCGTCTGCGTCAGGGTTGTGGATGCGCTGGTATTGTAGTTCGCGTCTCCGCCGTAAGAAGCCGTGATGGAGTGCGGTCCCACTGCCAGCGTCGAGGTGCCGTACGTGGCGATTCCGCCGCTGATCGAGCCTGTTCCCAGCGTCGTGCCGGCATCGGCGAAGGTCACCGTTCCGGTTGCCGTTGATGGCGTGACCGCGGCGGTGAACGTCACCAGCGAATTATAGGTGGACGGGTTCACCGATGAGCCCAGGGCTACCGCAGTGTTCGCCTTGTTCACAGTCTGGGTCAGAGCCGTTGACGCGCTGCCGTTGTAACTGGCGTCCCCTCCATAGGAAGCTGTGATGGAGTGCGGTCCTGCCGCGAGGCTCGAAGTGCTGTAGGCGGCGACTCCACCGCTGATCGTTCCCGCACCCAACGTCGTGCTGCCATCGGTGAACGTTACCGTCCCCGTAGACGTGGTTGGCGTCACCGTGGCCGTAAACGTCGTAGAGGCGCCGTAGGTCGAAGGGTTCACAGACGAGGCGAGCGTTACGCTCGTATTCGCCTTGTTCACCGTCTGCGTCAGAACCGTCGATGCGCTGCCGTTGTAGTTGCTATCTCCGCCGTAAGAAGCGGTAATGGAGTGCGGTCCTACCGTTAGCGACGAAGTGCTGTAAGTTGCGGTTCCGTTGCTGATAGTGCCCAAACCCAGCGTCGTGCCGCCATCCGCGAACGTTACGGTGCCCGTAGCCGTCGCCGGCGTTACCGTGGCCGTAAATGTCGCGGAGGAGCCATAGGTCGAGGGGTTCACAGATGAACCGAGCCCAACGCTCGTGCTCGCCTTGTTCACCGTCTGCGTCAGAGTGCTTGACGCGCTGCCGTTGTAGTTGGTATCCCCGCCGTAAGACGCGGTGATCGAATGCGGTCCCGCCGAGAGCAACGAAGAACTATAACTCGCGGTTCCGCCGCTGACGGTGCCCGTGCCCAGCGTGGTGCCGCCATCCGCAAAGGTCACCGTGCCAGTGGCCGTAGCTGGGGTTACTGTAGCCGTGAACGTCGCAGAGGAACCATAGGTTGAAGGATTCACGGACGAAGCGAGCCCCACGCTCGTGTTCGCCTTGTTCACCGTCTGCGTCAGAGCGCTGGACGCGTTGCCGTTGTAATTAGAATCCCCGCCGTAAGACGCGGTGATCGAGTGCGGTCCTACCGACAGTGACGAAGAACTGTAAGTCGCGATTCCGCTGCTGACCGTTCCCGTTCCCAGAGTCGCGCTGCCATCCTTGAACGTTACTGTCCCGGTTGCCGTAGCTGGCGTCACCGTTGCCGTGAGGGTCACCGATGAACCGTAGGATGACGGATTCGTTCCCGACGCGACCCCTACGGTCGTGTTCGCCTTGTTCACCGTCTGCGTTAGTGTGGGCGACGCACCGCTGTTGTAGTTTGTGTCTCCGCCGTAGGAAGCTGTGATCAAGTGCGGCCCTACCGACAGTGACGAAGAACTGTAAGTCGCGATTCCGCTGCTGACCGTTCCCGTTCCCAGCGTCGTGCTGCCATCCGTGAATGTCACCGTGCCGGTGGCGGTTGCCGGTGTCACTGTCGCCGTGAGGATTACCGACGAACCATACGCCGACGGATTGGCACTCGAGGCGAGCGCAACGGTTGTGTTCGCCTTGTTCACCGTCTCCATTAGAGTCGTCGATACGCTGCTGTTGTAGTTTGTGTCTCCGCCGTAGGAAGCTGCGATCGAGTGCGATGCAGCCGCCAGTGCAGATGTGCTATAGGAAACGATCCCAGCGCTGATCGTGCCGGTTCCCAGCGTAGTGCTGCCATCCGTGAACGTCACCGTCCCAGTGGCTGTTGCCGGCGTCACGGTGACCGTGAAAGTTACAGACGAACCATACGTTGACGGATTCGCAGATGACCCGAGGGCCATGCTCGTGCCCGCCTTATTGACTGTCTGCGCTAGTACAGATGACGCGCTCCCGTTGTAATTGGTGTTCCCCCCGTAGGAAGCCGTCATGGAGTGTGATCCTCCAGTCAGCGCAGATGTGCTATACGTCGCAATTCCACCGCTGACCGTACCCGTTCCGAGGGTCGTGCTGCCATCCGTGAACGTCACTGTGCCGGTCACGGTCGCCGGCGTCACCGTGGCCGTGAATGTCACCGGCGAACCATACGTCGACGGATTCGCGGATGACCCGAGGGCCACGCTCGTGCCCGCCTTGTTGACCGTCTGCGTTAGTACAGATGACGCGCTGCCGTTGTAGCTGGTGTTTCCCCCGTATGC
>JBAVAA010000818.1:0-9856 GCA_049585515.1 Terriglobales bacterium
ATCTATGACTGCCCGGACGCGCGCGAAGGGCTCAACGCAGAGGATGACCTCAAGAACTTTCGCCGATCCATGGCCATGCAAGCGACCGCGGAGCAGCGGGCTGCGTTTGGCAAGATCTCGCAATACACAGAGGCCGCGGGCGATCAGCTGAAGGACTTTCAGGAATTTCTGGCGAAGGTCTCAGGGTCGGCATCGCTTGCCGATCATAAGTTGGCCGGTCGTGCTTCGGACGAGCATGCCTGGTCCGATCATGCTTTGTCTGATCCTGCTCTGGCAGATCATGAAGCAGCCCTCGATCAGGCCATTGAGAAGGTTCGCGCCGGCAACCAGAATTTTCTGAGCTCGCTTTCTGAGGCTCAGAAATCCGGCTTGAAGGACATTATCGCGAAGCTGGCCAGAGAGGATTCCGAACTCGACAAACAGATCAAAATACTCGATCGGCTCGTCCACGCCCCTAAACCCGACGGCGCAGAGATCGACAACAGCGCCGGCAGTCTCGAGAAGGAACTGGCCAGCTTCCAAAGCGAGCAACTGGCGCTCGGTGGACAAATGAGCATAGTCTTTCCTGTTGCCGGCGAGGACGTGACCTTCACTCTTCCCCCGGTGACCAACTCCATTCAAATTTCCGGTCAGCCGGTCTCGATTCCAGCGTCGGGTGCTCTTCTCGCTCGTCCTGCCGCTGAAGCCGGGCACAAACTTTTCAGCCTCAAACTTGTCGCCGATCTCTCGGACCTGCAGCAAAACATCACCGCTATTCTCCGCCCCGAGGTTACTCGCTCTCCCGATTGCGGTGAACGCATTGAACTTCAGCAAGCTGACCTTACTCCACTCGCTCCCGCCAGCCTGGTGGTGGCGGACCTGCACTTCGAGCGGTGGGTCTGCATGCCCGGTCAGAGTCCGGTGGACGTGGCCGAGGGCGAAGGCACCCTGGAGGTAAAACTCACGCCTTCGATCGAGCCAGACATGCGGTTGAAGCTCACATCCGAAATCACGCGCGTCCAAGCCGAAGGCTTTCTGCGCGAGATGCTACGCTCCGGGGATCTGGGCGCAATGCTGCGCGATCAAATCGCTGCCGTACTGGTTTCCGCGCTGCAAGAGGGCGTCGGCCGCAAGTCCACACTTCCGGCGGCGGCGCAGGACTCCGTCACTCTCGAGAAGGCTCAATTCGCGGACACCGGCGCCGAGCAGTTGGCTCTCATCCTCGACGGCCAGTTGCAACTCTCCGACGAACAGACAAATCTGCTTTCCATTCAACTAAAGCAACGGACGACTGCCCAGGGCGCCTCGCCGCCATAAATATAAAAACCTCCGATTTCATAAGGGCGGATGAATTCATCCATGCCGGAGAGCGTAGCTCGGATCGAGTGCCGAGCCCAGGCATTGTAAAGTTGTGCAAAGACGGTCGAATCCTGCCCGCTCGCGCAACTTTCGGCTCATAATTCCATTCATAGATAAGGACCCTCGTCTAAAAAAGGAGACACACATATATGCTCAGGAAAACCCTTCTCATCGTTCTTGGCGCGAGCTTGATTTCGGCGGCCGCGTCTTTCGCGATGGCCCAATCGTCCGGCCAATCCTCAAACGACAACCCACCCAGCGCGCAGCAACCCGCGCCGGGCAACGGTGGCTGGCATCACGGACCGCCCGATCCCGCCGAGCGCACTCAGGAACTAACCAAGAAACTCAAACTCACTTCCGATCAGCAAACCAAGGTGCAGGACGTTCTGCAATCCGAGCACACGCAGATGGAAAGCCTTCGCCAGGACACATCGATGTCGCAGCAGGACCGGCACAGCAAAATGATGGAGATCCACCAGAACAGCGATACGCAAATCCGCGCGCTGCTCGATTCGACCCAGCAAAAGAAGTGGGACGAAATGCAAGCCAAGCGGGAGCAGTGGGGACACGGCCATCGCCACGGCACCGGCGATCAGCAAGCCCCGCCACCGCAGCAATAAACCAGGTTAGAGGTCAGATTGCAGAGGTGAAAGTCCTGCCAGGTCAAAAGGTCAAGGTTAGATTACTCAGGTTTCACCTCTGCAATCTAACCTCTGACCTCCGCAATCACCTTACCCGCGTGCCGTCCAATCTCGGCGAGAATCGCCAGGCCAAGCTGCAGCGCTCTTCGGCCGTCCTCCAGCGAAACCGCGGGACGAGAGCGGTTGCGCACCGACTCCAGAAACGCCTTGATCTCCGCCAGCAGCGGCTCTTCCGCCGTAATCGGCGGCTTCGCCATCGCGATCTGCGGATTCACAGTAGGCTGGGTATCCCATTCTTGCGCGTTTTTTGCGGAAGGGTCGGAGCCTCCAGAAACGCCTCTGACCGAGAACACCAGCACATCCTGCCGCCCGTAATCGATCGAAATATATTGACCCGGCTGGAAGAACCGCAGCTTGCGCACGCGTTCGGTCGACACCCGGCTCGCCGTGAAGTTGGCCACGCAGCCCGATTCAAACTCAATGCGCACATTGGCGATGTCCACTTTACCCGAAAGAATGGGCAGCCCGACCGCGCGGATTTCCTTTACTGGGGACTTCACGAACGTCAGAACAATATCGAGATCGTGGATCATCAGATCGAGCACTACGTCGACATCCAGCGCCCGGGGAGAGAACACGCTGAGCCGGTGCACTTCAAAAAACATCGGCCGGTTAATCAGCGGCAGCGTAGCCCGCACCGCTGGATTAAAGCGCTCGAGGTGTCCGACCTGGGCAACATTGTTGTGCGCGGATGCCAGGCGAATCAGTTCGTCGGCTTCGCCCAGCGTCGCGGCTACCGGCTTTTCGATGAGGACGTCAACGCCAGCTTCCATCAGATCGCGCGCAACCTTCAGATGAAGAACCGTCGGCACTGCAACGGATGCCGCCTGCACTTCGCTGTGCGTGGTCAGCATGTGCTCGACCGAGCCAAACGCGCGGCAGCCGAATTCGCCCGCGATGGCGTCGGCTCGAGCCGTATCCGAATCGACCACACCGACCAGGCGCACGGTGCCCGCCTGCTGCAGTTGCCGGTAGACACGCGCATGATTGCGGCCAAAAGCGCCCACGCCAACCACTGCCACATTGATCGGAAGCACGTTGCTCAGATAAATGCTCCGGACGAGAAAAGAGTGGAACGAAGAAACACGCGCTAATTGTCGCAGGTCCCGCCGCCATGGAAAAGGCAAAACAAGCGCTTGAAGACGGGGCTTGCCCGTCTAAGGAGCGCACGGACGTTGAGTGCTCACATCTTCTTCAGCAGAGCGATCTGTCCCGCATGATAGAGCTCGTGCTGCACCACGCCATGCAGCATGTAGTAGAAGGTGTGGTGGGCGCCTTCCTTGCCGGGAACAGTATCGTCAAGCCGTGAGTCGGGGAATGCCGCAACCGACGCGATTAGCTGCTCGTGGACGCGCCGCAGTTGCGCCAAACCCGCGCGCCACGCCGCCTCGCTCATATCGTTGACGGACGGAAAATTCTCCGCATCGGGAAGCTCCACTACAGCTCCGCCTAACCGCCGAAGTACTGCTCCATCCCAAGCTGCAATGTGCAGCACCAATTCCCAAATCGTGTGAGCTCGCTTAATCAGACGAGCAGAGGCTTGTGCCGCCGTGACCCCGGAAAGAATCTCCAACACGGAATCTCCATGCCACGCCTCACCATCGAACGCGCGGCGAAGTTGATCGGCGATTCGAGCTGTTTCCGACATGAAAATGCCTCCCTTACAGCGCGGACTACTCGGCGCACACCGCAATCCCGGCCTCATCCGCCGCGCGGATAATTGCTTCGCCATCCAAGAGCAGACATCGTCCCGCGTCCACTGCCAGACAAGTCGCGCCTGCGCGAGTCATGGTTTCGATCGTCTTCACGCCAATCACTGGAACGTCAAAACGCATATCCTGCGCGGGCTTTGCAATCTTGACTACCGTCAGTGCGCGACTCAACAGCGTTTGGCCCTCCGCGAAAGCCAAACTCTTCATGATCTCGCCCGCCCGTTCGATCGTGGCATCCGTACCTTCCATCGCCTCGACCGCTACGCAGGCCGCTTCCGCAATCACTACCGTCTGCCCAATGTCGTATTCCGCCAGATGTCGCGCCACTGCGCGCCCATACTCGATATTCTTACGTTCCTGCTCGCTCGGAGCCCGCTTACTGAGCACGCCCACTTTCGCCAACAAAGGTTCGAGCAGCGCCGTCGAATTCTCCAGCACGATGCCCTCATCCGCCAGAACCTTCGCGACCGCGCCTAGCAGCGAATCCGTGTTGCGCGTGCCCAGCGAGAGCAGCAACTTTGCCAGCCGCCAGTCTGGCTTGATGGCGGAAAAAATCTGCTTGTGCTTCACCTGCCCGGCCATGACTGCGCGGGTAACCCCCTCGGCCTTGAAAGTGTCGATCAGCTTCGACAGCTCGCCGAGTGAAATCCAGTGAACAGCCGCGGCGCCCTTGGTCTCAATTTCCGGAAAAGCCTCTTCGCGAATAGCCGCCACCACCACGTCAAATCCCTGGGCCCGCGCCGCATCCAAAACAAGAAAGGGAAACTTGCCATTGCCGGCGATAAGGCCAAGACGCGTCATCGGCAGGAACCGCGTGGGGACAGCCGCCTTCGGCTGTCCAACCGCAGGAAGCGCGCCAGCCGTGGCACGGCGCACTCAACGATCGATGCGGAGCTTCGCCCCGCTGGACAGCCGAGGGCGGCTGTCCCTACGCCCGCATAATCGCTACCCACTATTTGATCACTCCGCGCTCCGAAGCCTCAACAAAGCGAATCAGTATCTCGACATCGTCGCCGGCACCCGACTCAGCTTTCAGCCTCTCGAGCGCCTGCGAAGTATTCAGTTTCGACGCCAGCAGCACGCGATAAGCATGATGAAGTTTCCCGATCCGATCCTTCGTAAAGCCGCGCCTTTCCAATCCCACCGCATTCAATCCATAAGCGTGCGTTCCGCGCTCGGCCGACGTCTTCGAAAAGGGCAGCACATCGCGCGTTATCGTTGTACCTCCGCCGATAAATGCATGCGTTCCAATCCGCACGAAATGATGCACCGGGCACAGAGCGCCTACTGTTGCCCAGTCTTCCACGGTCACGTGTCCGCCGAGCGTAGCCGCGTTCGCCATTATGATATGGCTCCCAATCTGGCAATCGTGCGCGATGTGCGTGTAGGCCATGATCAGATTATGATCGCCGACACGAGTGCATCCTCCACCCTTAACAGTGCCACGATTGATGGTGACAAATTCGCGGATCTTGTTGTGGTCGCCGATCTCCAGGCGGGTCGGTTCCCCCGCATAACCGATGTCTTGCGGGGCCATGCCGATTGAAGTAAACGGAAAGAAGTGGTTGTTCGCGCCAATCCTGGTCGGTCCTTCGATCGCGACATGCGAATCGAGGCAGCAATCCGCACCCAGTTCCACCTCGGGCCCAATCACACAATAAGGGCCAACCTTGCAGGAGGGATGTACCTTGCTTTTGGGGTCGACGATCGCCGTAGGATGGATGGACATCGGCAAATTTGAAATTGGTAATTTGTGATTTGTAATTTGTCCTCCGGTCTCAATTACAAATTACAAATTGAAAATTACAAATCCCCCTCCGCCTCCGCGCTTCCCTTGGTCCCGGTTCGCGGGACGAGCCGGCAAGTGACCGTAGCTTCGGCCGCGACTTTCCCGTCCACGTAAGCCTTGCCCTCCAGTCGAGCCGCCGTGATTCGCCAGGCCTTCACCGTCACTTCAATGCGCAGCTGATCTCCGGGCACTACCGGACGGCGGAAACGAGCCTTTTCAATCCCCGTAAACACCATCAGCATTTCGTCACGGTTCGGAACCTCCGTTAACAGCAATAGTCCCCCGGCCTGCGCGATCGCCTCCACAATCAGCACACCCGGCATGATCGGCTTTTCCGGAAAATGTCCCTGAAAAAACGGCTCCGTGATCGTCACGTTTTTCAACGCGACGATGCTCTTCATCCGCACCAGTTCGAGCACACGATCAATCAGCAAGAACGGGAAGCGATGCGGCAGGATCTTGAGAATGTCGCCGATTTCCATGCCCGTTTTGACGGGTTCCGGCTCATAAGCCGTTGGGTGTGTGGTGTCAGTCATGCGTATTCGTTCAAGGCGAAGATTATACTGTAGCGCACGAGAGAGAGGTCAGATTGCAGAGGTAGGATTGAAGAGGTGAAACCTGGATGCCGATTTCTAGCTTTTCACCTCTGCAATCTGACCTCTAACCTCTGACCTCATTCCGGAAAGGTCACATGCACAGAATATTTGTCTTGATCCTTCTCGCCTCCACGCTCTGGTCGCAGAAACCTGCCTCGCCATCCGCCGTCCCCGCGTTGCCCGCTGATATTCCCGCCACCGCCGACCGCTACTCTTTTCTTGTGATGGGCAATCTTGCCGGACAGCAGGCCGTCTGGACCGCCCCGGACGGTACGCTCCACATCTTTTTTCAGTTCAACGACCGCGGACGCGGCCCCAAAACCTACAGCGTCCTCAAGCTTGATCCGAGCGGCATCCCGGTCTCGGAAACCATCACCGGCAACGATTATCTGAAATCTCCCGTCAGCGAGAACTATTCGCTCGAGGCCGGCAACGCACGCTGGAAGAGTGCTGCCGAGCAGGGCGAGAAGAAAATCTCCGCTCCTGCCTTCTACTCCTCGATCAACGGGGGACCCTCCGAGATCGCGCTGCTCGCTCATGCCGCACTGCAAAATGGCGGGAAAATCACGCTGCTCCCAGAAGGCGAAGCTCGCATCCAGCGCAAAACTGAGCTTGAGATCGAATCGAACGAAAAAGAAACCGTCGGACACAAGAAGCGCGTCGTTCTTTATGGTGCCACCGGACTTGATTTCTCAACCACATATTTCTGGCTCGAAGAATCCGGCAAGTTCTTTGGAACCGTCGACGAGTGGGGAACGATCGTTCCCGAAGGATGGGAATCGGTAGCGCCGAGCTTGCTGGCTGCGCAGAACAGGATTAAAGAGTCCAGATCCGCCGAGCTCGCTGCAAAACTCGCCCACCATCCGCGCGGCGATCGCATTTTGTTTAAGGATGCCAACCTCTTCGACTCCGAGTCTGGAAAGATCATCCCTCACCGAAACGTCCTCATCGAAGGCAATCGCATAATCAACGCCGACCTCGGCGGCTACGACGGTCCTCTTCCCGAGATCATCGACGCCACCGGCAAAACCCTCCTCCCCGGCCTCTGGGACATGCACGCCCACGTAGGCGATAACGACGGCCTTCTCAACCTCGCCGCCGGTATCACCACGGTCCGCGACCTCGCCAACGATACCGATTCGCTTATGGCCCGCCGCCAGCGCATCATCGAAGGCAAAGAAATCGGCACTCGCATCGTCCTCGCCGGAATCATCGACGGCCGCGGCCCCTATCAAGGCCCCACCAAAGTTCTCGTCTCCACCGAAGCCGAAGCCCGCGCCGCCGTGGACAACTATAAGCGCCTCGGCTACGTGCAAATCAAAATCTACAGCTCCGTGCCGCCCACCCTTGTTCCCGCCATCATCGACGAAGCCCATAAGAACGGCCTCCGCGTCAGCGGACACATCCCCGCCGAAATGACCGCCGCCCAATGCGTCGAACTCGGCTACGACGAAATTCAACACATCAATTTTCTCGTCCTGAATTTCTTTCCTGAAATCAAGGACACCAATACCATCACCCGTCTCACCAAACCCGGCGAAGTTACAGCCGGCCTCGACCTCACCTCGCCGCAAGTCCATTCATTTATCAAATTGCTGCAGGATCACCACACGAAATTGGATCTGACTCTGACCGTTTTCGAAGATCAATACATGGTCCGCATCGGCCAGATTTCTCCCGGCTTTCTACCCGTCGCCAGCCGACTGCCTGCCCAGGTACGTCGCGGCCTGCTCACCGCCGGCATGACGCCGCCGCCCGGTATGGATGAAACCTACAAAAAGTCTTTTGCCAAAATGATCGAGTTTGCCGGCCTTCTCTATCGCAGCGGCCTCGCCATCGAAGATGGCACCGATAACATGGCCGGATTCGCGCTGCATCGCGAGCTAGAGCTGGATGTCCAGGCCGGAATCCCCGCAAACGTAGTTCTGCAAGACGCTACACTGAATGCCGCCCGCATCATGAGTATGGATAAAGATCTCGGTTCCATCACGGCCGGCAAACTGGCAGATCTGGTCCTGGTCGATGGCAATCCCGCCGCAAACATCAGCGATATCAGAAAGACTGTTCTCGTGGTCAAAGACGGAGTGATCTACAGACCCGCCGAGCTTTATGCCGAGCTGGGAGTAACGCAATAAGTCCGTTCACGGAAAATCTTCTTTTGGGAAAAATCTAGTTTGCCGTTCTCGGTCCCTCTTGAGAGCGATCCCCTCAGTAATCGTTTCTTTCTGCTCTCACCCTAGACTCGCCCAACCATAGGGCCGATGAGGACCCCAAGGGCCCGCCGCGCGGCCCATACCCGCCGAGGCCCGGAGCTGACCCATGAACTCGTCAAATCCCCAGCCCACCACTGCCACTCTCCTCAACTCCGATCGCCGCCGCCATGCGCGCTACACCGTACAGGTTCCCATCGAAATCCTCATACTGGACAGCGGCGCGCCGATGCACTGCGAGACCAGCGACCTGAGTCAGGGGGGATGCTATATCCGATTGGCCGTCCCGCTCCCAGTCGGCATCCGGCTTCACGCCACTCTCTGGCTCGACGGCCATCCCATTGTCATCCGAGGTCTTATCGTCACCCGCCATCCCGAGTTCGGCAACGGCATCATGTTCGCGGATTTTGAAGGCCAGGGTGAGGAAGAAGCGCTGCTGAAACGATATCTGGAAGGCCTAACCACGTAATGCCCCAGGTCAGAGGTTAGAGCTCGGATTGCAGAGGTAAGAACCAAGCAACATGCCCAACAAACCTAGGAAAATCGGGAATTCCTACATTAGACGACAAGTTCACCCCACTTTTTACTCTTCAGGTTCCCCTACGGTTAGGGGTTCGTGGTCAGATTGCAGGAGTGAAATCGTTGCCGAGAAAGGCCAGTCGAGAAATGGGGCCGCCTCTGTGATCGGAGCTCTAACTTCTGACCTTCGTCTCCTTGCCCATCCGCACAATTGGCAGCGTCAACCCATCTTCCAAAGGCACCTCGGTATTCTCCAGTTCCTCATACCCCTTTGCCCGATAGAACGGAACCCCGGTTAGTGTGGCTCCCATCTCCAGTCGCCGGAACCCCGCGGCCGAGGCCGCCGCCTCGCATGCCTCCAGGATCATGCCGCCAATCCCGGTCCGCGCCCAATCCGGATGAACAAAAAACGCCCGAATCTTGGCTGCATCCGTAGCCGGATCCAACAGCGAATCCTGGCGCCCCGAAAACTGATCGCCGCCATACAAAGTTTTCCGCTTGCTCCACCCGCCGCAACCCACCAGCAGCGCCGCTGCTCCAGATTTGACTGGAGCGTCCGCCCGCGAAAAGTCGGTCGCCTCGGCGGCAAAATACGTTCCATCGCAAATCAGTTGCGTGTCGACCCCATAGACCGTTCGAAGCGCGCTCTCCAACTGTGCGGGAGAATAATCTCCCGCCTGCAAACCTCGCACTGAAGCCTGAATCAATTCCCGAAGCTGCGGAATGTCGCTAGCCTCTGCAAGCCGGATGCGTATCTTCATGACGGTGCCCTGTGAAGTTTTGTCATCGTGAGCGGAGTCGAAGAGCCTGCCCTGAGGCTGCAGAACGGACCCCTATTCATCCCAACCTCGCAGCCGTCGCAAGGGCATTCTCATGAAGGACCATCCCGCCGCCACCAATAAATCCAGAGCAACAGGATCGCCGCCAGCGAAACTAGCGCAATCGAACCGCCCAGCGAAACGCGGGAGACATAGTCGCGATCGGTGGCGCG
>JBAVAA010000819.1:0-3632 GCA_049585515.1 Terriglobales bacterium
GGCCAGAACGCCCCAGAGCGCGGCAACCATCGGCGCGGATTGCCCGATAGCGTACGAAATTGCGACACCAGTGAAGCTGGCTGCGACCAGATTGAACACCATGCCCGTGCCCCAGACAAACCCGCCGAGCAGTCCGAGCGCATGTCCGGAAGCGGGCGCGCTGAAGTAGCCGCTGAAATTAACGGGTTCTCCGACTAGCGGGTGCTTCATGAAATAGATATTCCATACCAGACAGGAAAGCAGCGCGCCAAGCGTCAGGAAGACAGCGACGCTATACGGACCGAGGGCGTGGCCAGTAGTCATCGCATGGGTGACCAGCGGAGCCCACAGCCCCATCAGCACGCCGGAAATCACGCAGACGACTAGGCTCTTACGCGAAACCGCGCGGCCGGCGATCGCCAGACTGCCATAGGCCTTTCCGTCGAGCACGACTGCGATCAGGGCACAAAGAACGCCTGCGGCGAGCAGCGTAGCATTCCCCCGCAGTTCCTGAACATAACTCGAGATGACGCCGACGACGAGCGCGATTCCGATGGCAACCGGAAAGGCGACGGCAAGCCCCGCCATATCGATCGCCGCCACCAACAGCAGGTTTGCCAGGTTGAAGATGACCCCTGCAACCATGGTGAACGCAATATTGCCAGCATCGGCGGAACGCACATTGTTCAGGAAACTCGAAGCGTCGTTCCACGCGCTACCCATGGTCAGTGCCAGGATGAGCGAGATCAGAAAAATGCCAACGGCATAGTCCCAGTAAAACAATTCAAAGCGATAATTCTTGACTCCCTTGTATGTATTAGCCCAGGAGCCCCAGCAAATGGCGCTCGTAATCATCATGAATAGTGCAATACCCAGACTGTGGGGTGTGAACATTGCATCTCCTCGTGTACGAATGACTGAGTACGAACGGCTGAACGCGAATCGCCGTAAGAATCGCGCCGTAGCGTAGCCGTGCCAGATCGCCAGTGTCAAGGCAAAAGCGGGAGTTCAGCTTTCGCCATGTCTGCCGTACAATCGAACCGCGAAGAGTATTTATGCCGGTCGAACACAACAATTCTCGGATCGCACATCCCGCTGCAAACGACGTGCGCGGCGCGATCGCCGTTCTCTCCGGACAGCCTCTGCTACCGAACACTGGCATTCCGCTTAATCTGGATTGGGTGCGCGAGGTGCGTGTCAACACCAGCGCGGTCGAACGCCGCGTTCAATCGCAGGTCGCGCGGCGCACCGTGAAAAAAGAATGGCAGGCGGCGTGGCTTCTGCGCGCGATCAGCTGCATGGATTTGACGACGCTGTCCGGCGACGACACCGACGAGCGCGTCCGCCGCCTGTGCGCGAAGGGCCGTCATCCCATCCAACCGGAATTGGAAAAAAAGCTCGGCATCGAAGACTTGGAAATCAAAGTCGCAGCCATCTGCGTCTATCACACGTTTGTTGAAACGGCTTTGCACGCGCTCGAAGGCAGCGGAGTGCATGTCGCGGCCGTGTCCACCGGTTTTCCCGCAGGCCTGTCGCCACTGACCGAGCGGGTTAACGAGATTCGCCGATCCGTCGAGGCGGGCGCGCATGAAATAGACGTCGTCATTACCCGAGCCCACGTTTTCGGCGGCCGCTGGCAGGCGCTCTACGACGAAGTTGCAGCCTTCAAGCAAGCCTGCGGACCGGCGCACATGAAGGTAATCCTTGGCACGGGCGATCTGTTAACACTACGCAACGTAGCGCGAGCAAGCGTGGTGGCTATGATGGCGGGCGCTGACTTCATCAAGACTTCCACGGGCAAAGAGCCGACGAACGCGACCTTGCCGGTCGGTCTGGTGATGGTTCGCGCCATCCGCGAATACGCGCAGCAAACTGGAATGGCTGTCGGCTTCAAGCCCGCGGGCGGAATTCGCACCGCCAAGCAGTCCATCGATTGGCTGGCGATGATCAAAGAAGAACTGGGCGAATCCTGGCTGCGTGCAGAAATGTTCCGCTTCGGAGCCAGCGGTTTGCTGGGCGACATCGAGCGGCAATTGGAACATTTTGCAACCGGGCGCTATTCAGCCGAGTATCGGCATCCGATTGCGTAGTCCAAGTGGAGCGACGGGCGTCTCGCCCGTCCTCCGCGATATAAGTTGGACGGGAAACATCGTTGCGGACTTAACCGCCCCGTTAGAAGTGAGAATCGAGCAAACGCCATGAGCATTGCCGAAAAATTCGTGAGCATGGAATACGGCCCCGCTCCAGAAGATTCGAAAGAAGCAGTGGCATGGCTCGAGCGCCACGGCTACCGCTTCCGGCATTTCATCGGGGGGGAATGGCGGGCGCCCGCGGCGGGAGAATATTTCGATACCGTCGATCCTTCGACTGGGGAGAAACTCGCCTCGGTAGCGCAAGGCTCGGCGGCCGACGTTGATGCCGCGGTCAAAGCCGCGCGGGCGGCATCTTCTGGATGGCAGGCGCTAACTCCGCATTCCCGAGCGCGTTATTTGTATGCCATTGCGCGGCTGGTTCAAAAACATTCGCGGCTGCTGGCGGTCCTCGAAACTATGGACAACGGCAAGCCCATCCGCGAAAGTCGCGATATCGACATCCCACTCGTCGCGCGACACTTCTACTACCACGCGGGCTGGGCGCAACTTCTCGAACAGGAGTTCCCCGAGTACGTGCCCTGCGGTGTCGTCGGTCAGATCATCCCCTGGAACTTCCCGCTGCTGATGCTGGCGTGGAAGATTGCGCCCGCGCTGGCGACTGGAAACACCGTCGTTTTGAAGCCCGCGGAATTTACGCCCCTGACTGCTCTCGCCTTCGCCGGACTCTGCGAGGAAGCAGGCATACCCGCTGGCGTGGTCAACATCGTCACCGGGGACGGTTCAACGGGCGAGGCCCTGGTCAAGCATCCCGACGTAGACAAAATAGCATTCACCGGATCGACCGAAGTCGGACGCGCCATTCGCGCCGCTACCGCGACAAGCCACAAGCGTCTTTCGCTGGAACTCGGCGGCAAGTCCCCATTTATCGTCTTCGAAGACGCCGACCTCGATAGCGCAGTAGAAGGCCTGGTCGATGGAATCTGGTTCAATCAGGGACAGGTCTGCTGCGCGGGCTCGCGGCTGCTGATGCAGGAGAGCATTGCCGAAGCGTTGATCGCCAAGATTCAGGACCGAATGAGCACCCTACGCATCGGCGCTCCACTCGACAAAGCAATTGACATTGGCGCCATCGTCGCCAAGGTGCAACTCGATCGCATTCACAAACTAGTCGATCAGGGCGTAGCCGACGGCGCGACCTGCTGGCAGCCGCAGGTCACGTTGCCGGCGCGCGGGTTCTACTATCCGCCAACGTTGCTTAGTAACGTGCATCCAACATCGATTGTCGTGCAACAGGAAATCTTCGGGCCGGTGCTGGCCGCGATGACCTTCCGCACACCCACGGAAGCGGTAGAGCTAGCGAACAACACGGCTTACGGTTTGGCAGCTTGCGTCTGGAGCGAGAGCATCAACGTTGCCCTGCAGGTTGCCGCGCAAATCAAGGCGGGAGTCGTCTGGGTAAACTGCACGAATCTGTTCGACGCCGCCTGCGGCTTTGGCGGCTATCGTGAGAGCGGCTACGGACGCGAGGGCGGACGCGAGGGCCTGCTCGAATATCTGGAG
>JBAVAA010000820.1:0-4840 GCA_049585515.1 Terriglobales bacterium
TAAGAGCCGATGTCATCAGCGGAAATAGTAGGCGGCAGCACCGCTGCCAACGTCTGCTCGAACGGAACGCCCGGCTCGCGGGTTTCCTGCGACCCGCCGCGCCAGCGCCGCCATTTGTGCCTGGAACGCAGCATTTCCTTGTGCCGCCCAAACTGCTGCACTAGTTCATCAAAAGCAGCCTTGATGGCTGCGGTTGGGCTGGGAGCTTTCGCCTGCGCGGCGAGTTGTCCCGAAGGCAGCCTCAGATTTAGGGAGACGACCATTCCCTCCCGCGCCGAATTTTCATCCAGCGCAGCTCTCAGATGGACCAGTTCCGGCCTGAAGACTTGCAGCCGCTTCTGGATTTTCTCAATTTGATGGCTGATTTCTTTTTCGATGTCAGGAGTCTTATGAACCTTATAAGTGACGTGAACGTTCATTTGCGCGCCTCGAACGCGGGGTGAAGAACCCCGTCAAGCTGCGGTCCCAATAAACCAATTGTACACCCGGCAGGAAGGCCGAAAACGGAAGAATAAGCTTTGGGCCGCGAGCTACTAGCTACGAGCCGCGAGCTACGAGTAACCGGCTCGCTCGTAGCTCGCAGCCCGAAGATCGAGGCTATTTCACATACACCGAATCCTTGGTCAACTCCTCAGGCATATTCACCGGAAACGGCGGAAATTCATGCGACGGCCCCTTGAACAGAAAAACCGTTGCCTCCGACCGCCGGGTTCCGTCATGCACCGCAATCTGGTGCGGCTCTTTCTCCGTATATCCCTGCCACAGAGAAACTCCCGCATAAGCTCCGTCCTTGCGCAGAATGTAAAAAATCATGTCCACGAACCGGAGCTTGTTCATGTCGTTGTTGTAATTCCGGACAATGCGCTTCAGAGCATCCATACCCGCATCAAGCGGCGGCATGCCCCGCCGCATGTTTTCGACGATCGTGTGCGCTCCCGCGATCTTGATATTCTCTTCTCCGCTTCCGGTCGCTCCTGCGGAGCCAACATCCTGATCCGTGTAGCACCCCGCCCCTATGATCGGCGAATCTCCGCAGCGCCCGGGAAGTTTAAAAGCAAGCCCGCTGGTGGTGGTGCACCCGGAAATTTCTCCTTTGTTATTCAGCGCCGAACAATGAATGGTCCCAGTCGGCGGAGACAAAACGCGCCGGACAGCCGCCATGCGGAATTCCGGCTCAATCCCCAGCCGCGCCGCGCTCTCCGCAAGCCGCTGAATGCGTTCTTCCCAGATTTCAGAATGAGGTTCAGCCTGCGGTAACGACGTCGGCGCGGGCGCCTTCCAGTTCGGATCGGCCAATCCCGGTCCCCACCAGTCGTCAGTCGAGTGATACTCCTTCCAAAGCAGCCAGATTTTGCGGGACCGCTCGGTAAGCAGATTCTCGCGCGGGAACCCAACGGCCACCGCAAATCGTTCCGCGCCTTCGCCCACCAGCATGACGTGGCCCGTGTGCTCCATCACAGCCTTCGAGACCAGCGAAACACTTTTGATGTTGCGCACGCCACCGACCGACCCCGCCCGCCGCGTAGGCCCATGCATGCAGCAAGCATCCAGTTCGACCACGCCCTCTTCATTTGGCAACCCGCCCAACCCCACGCTGTCATCATTCGGATCGTCCTCCGGCCCCTTGACCACGCGGAGCGCAGCGTCCAGCGTGTCTCCGCCGCCCTCAAGAAAAGCGAAAGCGTCGTCCAAGTAATTGCGGCCGTTGTTTGCGCAAAGAATAATCGGCCGTTTACCACTACCAAACGGTGAAGCGGCAGGCATGCTATTACCCGCGCTTTTATCTTGCCCGTTCGCACCTGACGTATTCAGCCCCGTTGCCACAGAAGCGGCAATTGCAGACTCTATGAATCCACGACGGCTTATCGACATGATTTCTCCATAACGAAACGGCGAGAAGAATAACACGATCTCATCGTGATGCGTCCTCAACCCCGCACGGTCACGCATTGCAAGCAGCGTTTACCTCGTCTGCGAGAGAATTGAGTCTTCCGAAAACAGGAATGAAAGGGTCCGCCAAATGAAGGATTTCCAATGGCTTAGCGCATGCGCAATTGCAAAAGTGAATCCCAAGTTACTCCACGAGCCGCGCGTCTTCTACCCTATGCGCTGTATTGCCGCCTCCGCAAAACGATTGCTACGCTCGCTAAGGAACCTGACGAGCGGAAGCAAGTGCATGCTTTCCGGAGGACCGAATGAACCATTCAATAATAAAATCTTTCGTGCCCAACCTCCTTGCGCTGCTTATGGTGGCGATTCCATCCACCGCAATGTTTGCGCAGAGTACTGCAGCGCCGCTTTATCCCGACGTTACGCATCCGACGCAAGTGCCGAATTCGGATCAGAATGCTCCGTCGGCGGTGAATCAGAATACCGGTCAGAACGACATGCCGGTGTTTCGCGTCGACGTCACCGAGCGCACCACCAAAGCGGTGAATTATCGTCATCGCGGCGGCTCGACTACGGTGGACTTTCGCGGCACCGACCTGCTCCCCTACGTGGACGGTCATGCCAAGGTGGACAGCAAGAACGGCCGCATGACGGTCAATCTGGAACTGAAGCATCTGCCGCCCGCGAGCACCTTTGGCGGCCAGTTCCTTACTTATGTGTTGTGGGCGATTACTCCCGAAGGTCGCGCCGTGAATCTGGGCGAAGTGCTGCCAGGCGACAATGGAAAAGACAAGTTACAGGTCACCACCGACCTGCAGGCCTTCGGCTTGATCGTCACCGCGGAACCTTATTACGCGGTCACCTACCCGAGCAACAAAGTCGTTGCCGAAAATATTATTCGCGATACCACGAAAGGATTTGAGGAACCGATCGATGCCAAGTTCGACGTACTCGAAGGCGGACAATACACCATCGACGTGCCGGGAGATCAGTTGCCGTCAAGTCAGGCTAGCCTCGACGTCCCGCTGGAGCTGCTCGAGGCGCGCAATGCGGTCGTGATCGCCAAGGCAGCCGGCGCAGCGCAGTATGCGCCCGACTCGCTGACCAAAGCGGAGGACATGCTGCAACGGGCTGAAGACTATTACCAGCGCAAGCAAGGAATTACTCCGATCGGTACCGCCGCTCGCGGAGCCACGCAGATGGCGGAAGATGCGCGGGTATTGACGCTACGGCGGGAGCGCGAAGCGAAGATTGAAGCGGATCGGCGCGCGCACGAGGAAGCGCAGGCGAGAGCGGAAGCCGACGCGGCGGCCGCGCAACAGCAAGCCGCGCAAGCGCAGGCGCAGGCCGATGCAGATGCGCGACGGCGCGCCGAAGCCGAGCAAGCCGAGGCTGAGGCGCGGCGTCAGCAGGCTGAAGCTCAGGCGCAACAGCAAGTTGCCCTGGCACAGCAACAGCAGGCTGAGGCCGCAGCGGCAGCCGCGCTTCAGGCCGCCAATCAGGCCGATCAGCAGCGGCAGGAGGCCATTCACCAGAAAGAAGAAATGCGGGCGCGTCTGCTGGCGCAACTGAACCAGGTACTGCAAACTCGCGACACGGCACGTGGGTTGATCGTCAGCATGCCCGACGTTTTGTTTGACTTCAATCAACACATGTTGAAGCCGGAGGCGCGGGAACGGTTGTCGAAAATTTCGGGGATCGTGTTGGCCTATCCCGACCTGAAGCTGGAAGTCATCGGCTATACGGATGCGATCGGCAGCGATGAGTACAATCAGACACTTTCCGACAAGCGCGCGGAGGCGGTGCGCGATTACCTGGTGACGTCGGGAGTCTCGATGAACAATGTGGCCGCGCGTGGCATGGGCAAAGCGGATCCTGTGGCCGACAATAGCACCGCCGCCGGTAGGCAGTTGAATCGACGTGTGGAGATGATTGTTTCCGGCGACGTGATCGGAAGCCAGTTGGGACCGCGCTGACGTTCATCCGCTCTTGATATTTGACGATATCGAGGAAATCAGCATCCCCATCCTGCGCAGAAAACGCGCAAGGATGGGCAGCCGCCGGTACCACTATTTTCACAACCTTTTGCGCTTGAACCTCCCCGCACTCTTTCCTGACACAGGCTAAACTAGGCTGATGACAGAGTCCTCCCACGTCTCATCGCAGAATGCACTAGCCCGTGCTTCTTCTTCCTATTTGCGGTCGGCGATGCATCAACCGATCCAGTGGCATGAGTTTGGAGAAGAGGCTTTTGCCGCCGCTCGGGCGGCCAACAAACCCATGCTCCTGGATATTGGCGCGGTCTGGTGTCACTGGTGTCATGTGATGGATCGCGAGTCCTATGACGATCCCGAAGTCGCGGCGATTGTAAATGAGCATTACATCGCGGTGAAGGTGGATCGGGACGAGCGTCCAGATATTGATAGCCGTTACCAGGCCGCGGTAGGCGCGCTCACGGGCCAGGGCGGATGGCCGCTTACGGCGTTTCTTACTCCGGATGGCAAACCGTTCTACGGCGGGACTTACTTCCCTCCGGCGGACGCTTATGGGCGGCCGAGTTTCAAGCACGTTTTGCTTTCGATTGCCGCGGCTTATCGCGAGAAGCATGGCGATGTGATGGAGCAGGCACAGATGGTGGAAAGCGCGATCGCGCGGGCGGAATCGGCTGCAGCGGGCGAAGGGAAAGTTTCCGGTGCGGTGGTGGATGCGATTCTGGAATCGGCACGGCAGATGTTTGACTCGGTCAACGGCGGGTTCGGACATGCTCCGAAGTTCCCGCATCCGGCGGCGCTTGATCTGGTGATGGAGCAGTACGCAGGCACTGGCTCCAGCAATGAAGACTTGCGCAACATTTTCATCCACACTTTGGAGAAGATGGCACGCGGCGGCGTCTATGACCAACTGGCGGGCGGCTTCCATCGCTATTCGGTGGACGAGCGCTGGATTGTGC
>JBAVAA010000821.1:0-7741 GCA_049585515.1 Terriglobales bacterium
GGGAAATATGGCGCCGTTATCAGCAATATCCTGATGCTGGCGGCACTGGCTACGATGCTCATTCTGGGAACATTTATGTTCGTGATGTTCCGAGCTGAACGTCGTTCGAAGGTTGGTTTGGCCGTAGCGCGCGGGGAGTTTGGGCGAGTTCGGTAATCGAGTTTATTTATGTCGAAATTTCTACCTTTGTGGCCCGATCAAGCTTCGACCATGGCAAGGCAGGTGGATGCCCTTTACATCTATCTCCTGCTGGTCTCAGGCCTGATGACCGCGCTCATTTTTATCGCGGTCGCGGTGCTGGCCGTCAAGTATCGTCGCAGACCGGGCCGTGAGGCCCAACAGATCGAAGGCTCGACTGTCCTCGAAATCGGCTGGTCGGTCATTCCGTTCTTTGTGATGGTGACTTTTTTCATCTGGGGCGCAGTCATCTATTTTCAGGAGCGCACACCTCCCGCGGACGCCACCGAGGTGTATGTCGTCGCTAAGCAATGGATGTGGAAGATCGAGCACATGGAGGGGCAGCGCGAGATCAATGAGCTCCACGTCCCCACGGGCCAGAACGTCAAGCTGATCATGACCTCCCAGGATGTGATTCACAGCTTCTTTGTCCCAGCGTTCCGTCTCAAGCAGGACGTACTTCCTGGCCGCTACACGACGCTTTGGTTCAAGGCCACTGTACCGGGACGCTACCATTTGTTCTGCGCGGAATACTGCGGAACCAATCACTCCGGCATGGGCGGCGACATCGTCGTTATGGAACCGCAGGATTACGCACAATGGATGGCGAGCGGAGTGTCCGCGCCCCTTCAGGATACAGGCAAGGAGCTGTTCGCATCGCTCGGATGCGCCACCTGCCATCGTGAGGATGTGCAGGGAGGACGCGGGCCCAGTCTGGCCGGTCTCTATAATAATGAGGTGGTGCTTGAAGATGGACGAAAGGTAAAGGCCGATGAGGATTATGTTCGTGAGTCCATTCTCAATCCGACCGCCAAAATCGTAAAAGGTTACAAACCGGTGATGCCTACTTTCCAGGGCATCGTCAGCGACGAGCAGTTGAATGCGTTGGTGGCCTATATCAAGTCGTTAGCTCACCCACCCACGGGAACCGCCGGGTTGCAGGGCCAGCCCGCCGCTTCCCCGGGACAGCCCGAGAACACCCAGGTGCAATAGGCATGAGTACAGCAGCAGTGAATACTACAATCCCGGCGAACCAGCCTCCGAAATTGAACTATCTCAATAACGGGCATAGCGTAAGATCCTGGCTGCTCACCACGGATCACAAGCGGATCGCGCTCCTCTATCTGGTTTCGGTCACCGCCATGTTTATGCTCGGCGGTATCTTTGCCATGCTCATCCGCCTTGAGTTACTCACCCCCGAGGGCGACCTTCTGCAGGCCGATACCTATAACAAGATGTTCACCCAGCACGGCATGATCATGGTGTTTTTCTTCCTTGTTCCAGTTGTGCCTGCGGTGCTGGGCAATTTTCTTGTGCCACTGATGGTCGGGGCCAAGGATCTTGCGTTCCCGCGCATCAACCTGCTGAGCTGGTACCTCTACGTCGCGGGTGGCCTGCTGTTTCTGCACTGCATTCTGAAAGGCGGCGTCGACACCGGTTGGACTTTCTATAGCCCGTTCAGCACTGAATACTCAAATACCAACGTCATAGAAGCTGGGCTCGCGATCTTCCTCGCGGGGTTCTCTTCCATCTTCACCGGACTCAATTTCATCGTTACGGTTCACCGCATGCGGGCGCCCGGACTCACCTGGGGCCGGCTGCCTCTCTTCATCTGGGCCAACTATGCCACTGCGCTGGTGATGATTCTCGGCACGCCGGTCCTAGCCATCACGATCGTGCTAGTGGCGGTCGAAAGAGTTTTCCACTTGGGCATTTTCGATCCCCGGCTTGGTGGAGACCCGCTATTGTTTCAGCACCTGTTCTGGTTCTACTCGCATCCCGCTGTGTACATCATGATCCTGCCTTCCATGGGCGTGATTAGCGAATTGATTGCGTGCTTTGCGCGCAAGCGGATTTTCGGCTATAACTTCATCGCTCTATCGAGCCTTGCTATCGCCATCTTCGGATTCCTGGTGTGGGCGCATCACATGTTCGTCGCCGGCATCTCCCTTTATGCGGCGATGATCTTTTCCTTCCTGAGCTTTTCCGTTGGCGTGCCTTCCGCCGTCAAAGTTTTCAACTGGACCGCCACGCTCTATAAAGCTTCGATCACCTATGCCACTCCGATGCTCTATGCCTTTGGCTTTATCGGTCTGTTCACGATCGGCGGTTTAACCGGGCTGATGCTAGCCACCATCGGAATTAATGTGCACGTCACAGACACGTACTTCGTCATCGCCCATTTCCACTACATCATGGTCGGCGGCGCACTCATGGGATATCTCGGAGGATTGCACTTCTGGTGGCCGAAGATTACAGGACGCATGTATCCGGAAGCCTGGGCGAGGCTTTCGGCGCTGTTTGTCTTCGTCGGTTTCAATTTGACCTTCTTCCCGCAATTCATTCTCGGTTACGTTGGGATGCCGCGCCGCTACTGGCAGTATCCGCCGGAGTTTCAGGTGCTGAACGTTCTCTCGACGGCGGGTGCCAGCGTGCTGGCGGTCGGCTATCTGCTGCCGATGATCTACCTGCTGTGGTCGCTGCGATACGGGCCAATCGCTACTGACAACCCGTGGAACGCCGCCGGCCTGGAGTGGAAGACCTCGTCTCCGCCGCCTACGTTTAATTTTGACGAGACTCCCGTCGTGACTTGGGAGGCTTATAACTACGACGAGATCCCGGATGTGCCACTGGAGGCTCCCGTTGCACGATAGCCAATCTACTGCGGGCCCAGCGACGGTCATGCAATACGATGCGGAAGATCCGGCGCTGCGCCACCACTTTGCCGACCCTCAGCAACAGAAGAACGCCGCCTCGCTCGGCATGTGGCTGTTTCTGGTGACGGAAATCATGTTCTTCGGGGGCATGTTCTGCGCGTACCTGATCTATCGCCTCAACCATTTCAATGCTTTCGCGGCCGGAAGCCAGCAACTCAATATCTGGATGGGAGGAATTAATACCGCCGTCCTGATCGTTAGTTCGGTTACGGTTGTGTTGGCGGTAAAAGCGGCCGAAGCAGGAAAGCGCAAGGTGCTGGTTGGCTATCTGGTCGTGACGGTGCTGCTTGGCATGACCTTTCTGGTCATCAAAGGCTTCGAGTATGCGGAAAAATTCGAGAAGCATCACGTCCCCGGTTCGACGTTTAATTTCACCGATAAGTTCGATGACAACGGCAAACAAATCCCAGTTAATTCAAAGGAAGCAGAGCTTTTTTTCTCTCTCTATTTCGCCATGACCGGTATGCACGCCCTGCACATGGTCATTGGCTGTGGACTATTTACCGGGCTCGCGATCCTGGCATGGAAGGGGCACTACACGCCGACCTATTTCACGCCCATCGAGAATGGGGGCCTGTACTGGCATTTGGTCGATATCATCTGGATTTATCTGTTTCCGTTGTTGTATTTGATTAGCCGGCATTCATGACAGGGACTCTGACTGAGAACTGAACGTTGATGGCTTAGAGTTTTCTCTATGGCAGAACACGAAGAACACACAACTCACTCGCAAGCATTCTACATAGGAATCGGCGTCATCTTGCTCGTGCTGACCGTGACCACGGCCCTTGTAGCCTTCGTGAATCTCGGCCCGTTCAATCCGGTGGTTGCTCTCCTCATTGCCACGATCAAAGCTACGCTGGTCGTGCTTTTCTTCATGCACGTCAAAGGCGCCAGCGAAAAGCTGACTGGTGTCGTAGTCGTCTCCGGCTTCTTCTTTCTTGCTATTCTGTTGTCGCTATCGTTGGCGGATTACCTGACTCGATCCTGGCGATAACTCGCCTGTGTGGCGCGGTCGCGGCATCCCGCAAAAGCGGCGTTCCAAGTTGAACGTCGTTTTCAGCGAGTGCGGGTTCCCTTTGAATGAAATCGTAGGCACATCATCTTCCGCTTGCGTACTACGCCCGCATCCACGAAGATGTTCTGTGCCCTATGTCGCAAACCATTGCCTCACCCCCGCCCCGTTCCGCGCAACTCGACACCTCCGCGCTTGAAGCCGCTCTTCGCCGCCATCTTCGCGGAGAGGTTCGCTTCGATTCCGGAAGCCGCGCCGTCTATGCCACTGACGGCTCCAATTATCGGCAAGTCCCAATCGGCGTTGTAGTTCCTCGCGACAAGGAAGACGTGCTCGCCACAGTCGCCCTCTGCCGCGACTATCGCGCGCCGCTGCTCGCTCGTGGCGGCGGAACATCACTTGCCGGACAATGCTGTAACGCAGCCATCGTCATGGACTTTTCCAAATACATGGCGAACATTCTCGAAATCGATCCCTCGCGCCGCATTGCCCGCGTCGAGCCCGGAGTGGTACTCGATAATCTTCGCGCCGCGGCCGAGAAGCACCACCTCACTTTCGCTCCCGATCCCGCCACCCACGACCGCTGCACCCTCGGTGGGATGATCGGCAACAACTCCTGCGGCGTGCACTCGATCATGGCGGGCAAGACGGACGACAACATCGAAGCGCTTGAAGTCCTCACGTATGACGGACAGCGCTTACAAGTGGGCGCAACCAATCCCTCCGACTTCGAGCGCTTTGTTCGCGAGGGCGGACGACGCGCTGAGATCTATGCCGGCCTCAAGTCTCTCGCCGACCGCTACGGCGAGCAGGTGCGCCGCCAATTCCCAAAGATTCCGCGCCGCGTGTCCGGCTACAACCTCAATCACCTGCTGTCCGAAAACGGCTTTCACGTTGCACGGGCGCTAGTTGGTTCCGAGGGCACGTGCGTCACGATTCTCGAAGCCACCTGCCGCCTGGTTGAGAGTCCGCCGGCTCGTGTGCTGCTGGTCATCGGATGGCCCGATGTCTACATCTGCGCCGACCACGTCCCGCAGATCATGGAGCATCGCCCCATCGGCCTCGAAGGTTTTGACGACATAGTTGTGAATGCGAGCCGCCGGAAGGGCATCAACCTCGATGCCATTGCAATGCTTCCTGAGGGTTGTGGCTGGCTGATGGTCGAGTTTGGCGCGGACACCGCTGCCGAAGCGGAATCGCAGGCGCGCAATTTGATGGAGATTCTGGACCGCTCCGCCGATCCGCCACACATGCGCATGTTCACCGACCCGCGCCAGGCGCGCCGCATCTGGGATGTTCGCGAGTCGAGTTTGGGAGTGACTGCGCACGTTCCCGGCGAACCGCTGCGTTGGGAAGGCTTCGAAGATTCGGCGGTGGGACCTGACAAACTTGGAGCCTACCTCCGCGACTTGCGCAAGCTGATGCAAGCCCATCACTACGACGGTTCGTTCTACGGACATTTTGGCCACGCCTGCGTGCACACACGAATGGATTACGATCTGGAATCGGCTGAAGGCATCCGCAAGTTTCGCCGCTTCATGGAGGAGGCGGCCGATCTCGTCGTGAGCTACGGCGGCTCGATCTCCGGCGAACACGGGGATGGTCAATCGCGCGGCGAACTGCTTCCTAAAATGTTTGGCCCGGAACTTATGCAGGCCTTTCGGGAGTTCAAGACGCTGTGGGATCCGGACTGGAAGATGAACCCGGGGAAGCTCATCGAGCCTTATCGCCTCGACGAGAATCTCCGCCTGGGCGCGGGTTACGATCCCTGGCAGCCGGAGACGCATTTCAAATTTCCCGACGACAACGGAAGCCTGGCCGCGGCGACATTGCGATGCGTCGGAGTCGCCAAGTGCCGCCACGACTCGGGCGGAGTAATGTGTCCGAGTTATCGCGTCACGCGCGAGGAAAAGCACTCCACTCGCGGCCGCGCGCACTTGCTCTGGGAGATGACGAAAGGCGATTTCATCAAGGATGGCTGGCAGAGCGAAGCCATAAAGGAATCGCTCGACCTTTGTCTCGCGTGCAAAGGCTGCAAGAGCGATTGCCCGGTGGGGGTCGATGTCGCGACTTACAAAGCGGAATTTCTGTCGCATTATTACGAAACGAATCGGCGTCCGCTGAATGCGCTGGCCCTTTCGAGACTCGACCTGTGGCTCAGAGCCGCGTCCCACGCGCCGGGACTGGTGAATCTTGCGACGCAACTTCCCGGCCTGCGCGATCTCGCGAAGCTCGCCGCTGGAATGCCTGCCCAGCGCCGCATTCCGGCGCTTGCTCCCCAGACGTTTAAACAGTGGTGGGTGCGGCAACACCCACGTGGGCGAGGACGCATTCGCCGGTTTGGTGAAGCGCCGCGGCGCGAGGCGAGTCCTGTTCTGCTCTGGGCCGATACTTTCAATAATCACTTTCTCCCTGGAACCGGTAAAGCCGCTGTTGAAGTTCTGGAAGCGGCCGGCTTCGAGGTCAATGTGCCGCGGGCTCACCTCTGCTGCGGGCGTCCTTTATATGACGTTGGCATGCTTGATCGCGCCAAGAGCTTGCTTCTCCAGATCATGGACGAGCTTCTTCCTGAAATCGAATCCGGAACGCCTATCGTTGTCCTCGAACCGAGCTGCGCTTCCGTGTTTCGCGACGAACTGACGAACCTCTTTCCGAAGGATGAACGCGCGCAGGCTCTCTCGAAGCAAGTCTTTCTGCTCAGTGAATTTCTTGAGCAACATGCGAAAAACTTCCCACTGCCCAAATTGCCGCGGCGGGCGCTTGTCCACGGGCATTGCCATCACAAGGCCATCATGAAAATGACTGCGGAAGAGTCGGTGCTGGGCCGGATGGGGATCGACTTCACCTCGCCTGCTCCCGGATGCTGCGGCATGGCGGGAGCGTTCGGCTTCGAGAAAGAAAAGTACGACGTTTCGAAAGCCATTGGCGAACTCGAGTTGTTGCCGGCAGTCCGCAAGGCGCCAACCGACTGGCTCATTGTCGCCGATGGTTTTAGCTGCCGCGAGCAGATCGCCCAGGAAACGGATCGCCATACGCTCCACCTCGCCGAAGTTCTGCAAATGGCTTTGCGTGAGGCGACCGAAACGCCCGAAGGCTTCCCGATGTTCGACCCCGCGCCGCAACAATATCCAGAAGATGCCTGGGTGCGGCCACAGCGGGCGGCGGTTGAAAAATCGATGAAGCGGACTGGATTGGCGGTCGCGGGGATCGCCGCCGGAGCCGCGTTGCTGGTGACTCTGGCCAGAAAACGCTAAGGCCGAGCTGCGCTCGGCTGGACGGGCGAGACCCCCGTCACCACACAACCTCATCTCATGCGAACTTACACAAGCTATTGATGCATATAGGTTTATAAGCCTACTGTCTATTTTGCCCTGGTTTCTGGGACAATAGACATAGACAGCAGGCCCCTTATGGATTCCGCCAACCCGACGCTTGTTGATCAAGCTCCAGTGCCAACCGCAACTGCGTCCGCACCGGTTGTCCAAAACAAAATGCTGCAGGGGTCCGTGTTGGTGCTGATCCAGTTTGATGTTTGCGAAGAGATCAAGCTGGACGCTCTGCGCGATATTTTTGGTGCTCGGCGGCAGGAGGCCAGCTTCAAGCATCCTGCTCCTGGATATGTCCGTTTTCAGCGTCCTCCGGTGGTCGAGCAGGTTGAGCCGCTGGTCCTGGAAAGCGGCGAACGGCTGGATGTGCAGATCAAGTACTACGACTACGGCGTGTTGAGCGTGGTCTTTGAGCTGCCGTTTTCTGGCGATTGGGATACGCTGGTCCGGCTTGCCAGCCGATGGGTTTGGGATACCGACTTCACCAGCTTCGCGCAGAAGATTGT
>JBAVAA010000822.1:0-2220 GCA_049585515.1 Terriglobales bacterium
CTTCGATGGCTCCCGGACCATTTTCGTCGGAAGGAATAAGCCGGGAAACCATCGCTTGCAAAGTCTTACGCTCTGTCGCTGTGAAAACATTCGGAGCGACTGGCAACGGGGACACGGCGGAAAAGGAAGCCACCGGAATGAAGGAGCAGGCGAGAGTGGCAGCCGCGCCGGAGAGCAGTTCGCGCCGGCTCACGAAATGGTCTTGTGCAAGAGCCGTAATTTTCTTAGGTCGCGCTGTATGGCGTTTGCGCATAGCATTACCCGAGATGCGCGGGGATGATAACACAACCGTCAGCAACAGAATAGGCCGCGACAGGCTGCGCCCGGCGTTCGTTGCGTTGATTCGGCTTAGTTGGCGAAACAGGCGTTCTCACCCCCACCCAGCATCGGTCCAGAAGCGCGCTTCTGGGAGCAGACCGAAGCTCCGGGCGTATGGTCGGCAAACAGGAAGTAATCCGAACGGCCAACTAGTCGGCACTCTTCTCAATTGGCGAAATATCGCAATTACACTCACGACCCGGTTCTGAGTGAAATCGCCTGGCTTCAACAGGAATCCGCATGAGAGTGTGAGTTTGTTAGAATCGCCGTCTAGCGACATGCTCGAACGGACGGCGTTCTTTATCTGCGGCGTTGTGACAGTGTTAATTGGTCGCGCCTATTCGGGCCTTCAACGGTTTGCTCCCACGAACGAGGTCAGTTGGGCTCCATTTCGTATTGTGCTCCTTATTGTCGGAGTGTCCGCAATTTGCATTTCGCTACTGCCGAGCGCATGGGTTCGCCGCCTCGCTCCTGAGCCGACTGGACGACGACATTCCATTTCGCTCAGGTTCCTGCTGGCCTTCGCTGCGGCTGGCCTACTGCTGGTAATCATTTTCACCCTCATTCCTCCCCAATCGTTTGAGGTTCCCATGGGACTCTTGTACTCGATTTGTCCAGCGTGCGTGCTCACGGTAACAGTTGACCCTTCGTTGACTGCGGTACTTGTCGTTCTCGCCCCTCTAAATGCGCTCGTGTACGGAGCAATCGGCGGCGTTATCGGAACCGCCGTCAGTTTGTTTCTCAGATAACTGTTGATAAATCGCGATTACACTCACGACCCGGTTCTGAGTGAAATCGCTGTTTTCGCCAACTGCCGGGCAGGCTAGAATTGGCAGTTGTTTGAGTGGTGCAGCATGAACCCGACTGGCCTCATAATCGCGTTGTTCGGAATTGCGTTGGGCTGCTCCGTTATGCTAATGGGGAAGCACGCGTTACTCTCGCAAGACACCTTCCTCCGACTCTACAACAGGTTGCAAAAGACAGCGCGGTTCGGCATAAAGCCATTTGACGTGGACTACTTCGGCGGCCCAAGGAAGCTGAGGTTATTGGGAGTCGGATTGGTCGCAATCGGTCTGTTTATGGTCGCATCCTTGGTCGCCATCTCGCTCTCCCAATTTCGATAGTTGGCGAAAAATCCCCATTACACTCACAACCAGCCAAGGTTTAGCATGTCCCAATGAGTGACGACAGTCTATTCGAGCCGCTCAAAACCTATCTGACAAAGATTCCTAGTGTCAGTGTCGTTAGCACCGGATTCTCGGATGACGGCTATTGGTGGGTAAAGTTCGACATCGACATCGAGCATCCGCTGGCGTGGAGTGTTGTGCAAGAACTTGGGCACGTACTCAACTACGTCTCGCTCGAAGAAAGATTGCCTACCGTATTCATGCCGGTTTCGCCACCACCCTATATGAACGGCGGCCCCCGTGACTTCCTATCTTGGGTGATTGAGTCCAAGAGCAAAGATTTCAAGCCCGACAAATGCGCCGAGTGGCTCGAAGGTCGTCTTCCGCAGCCGGTAACCGACATCGACAAGTGGCGTATTGAGGAGGATTGAACAACCCGAAGCCTGCCTCGGTGTTGGTGATTGTTGATAAATCCCCATTTTACTCACCACAGGGGTTCTGAGTGTAAACGCATTTTTCATCGCAATTAGCCAAAATTGGGAGATAGAAAATGTCTAGGCGACCCGAGAAAATCGATCCTAGGGCTTCCTGACGCGATTTTATTTTCGTCGATTTTGAGAGAAGGAGTTTTTCAACAGCCACGTGCCTGTGGGTGTTGAAAAAGTCCCTCCACAGAATGGCTTTTTATCTGCGAGCAGGCCGTCGCCGGTTTGCTTGTCTCCGTTCGACTAAGTGGTGGCCGGCATAACCGGTGTTGTCGGCTGACTGAGGAAAC
>JBAVAA010000823.1:0-8200 GCA_049585515.1 Terriglobales bacterium
GTTCTCGCCTCCGCCTCTCCGCGCCGTCAGGAATTGTTGCGCAGCGCTGGCATTCCGTTCGAAGTCCACCCCGCGCACATTCCCGAAGATCCGCTGCCCGCAGAATACGCGAAAGACTGTGCCGAGCGGTTGGCGCGCGAGAAGGCTCTTGCGGTCGCACGCCAGCGTCCAAACGACGTCGTGCTCGGAGCCGACACTGTGGTCGTTATCGACGACCAGATCCTCGGCAAGCCCTCCGATCTCGCTGACGCAGCCCGCATGTTGCAGATGCTTTCCGGACGCGAGCATCAGGTGATTACAGGCGTCTGCTTAGTGGTCGGTGGCCAGTGCTTGGCGGGCAGCGAAACCACTTCGGTGACGATGTCCGGAATCTCCGAGAGGGAAATCGCGGATTATGTCGCCAACGGCGAGCCTATGGATAAGGCAGGAGCCTACGCGATTCAGGGCATCGCTTCGCGCTGGATTCCTCGCATCGAAGGGGATTACACCAATGTGGTGGGATTGCCCGTGGCTTTGGTTTGGCGGATGTTGCGGCAGGCGGCGGCCCTCTAGTTCAGGTTTGCCACGTCGCTAACGGTGCGCGGACAGGAGTGTCCGCGCTAAACGGGCTAGGCGGATGGCGGCTTGGGCGGCTCTTTATCCTTATTTTCCGGCTCTTTCATCGAGGCCTTGAAATTGCGGATGCCTTCTCCCAGCCCTTTCCCTAAGTCGGCAAATTTGCTTGGTCCGAAAAGCAGCAGCGCTATGCCGATAATCAGCAGAATGTGTAGCGGCTGAAAAATTCCTTCACCCATAAACCCTCCAGTTACGCCCCAGAAAGCAGGGCGAACCCTGCCCCAAGGAAATTTTAGGTTAGTTTGTACCTTTGGGTCAAAGACTCCCGTGCCGCGCGTCACAGGAGCTTGTGAACCCGTCACCACATCCCCAGTTAGTCTACTCCTTGACCGCTCCTTACTTTCTCTTTTTCATCATATTGCCTCGATCAGACCGGCAATAAGCGCGGCTCGGCAGGGCAATTCTGAGATCAGGATGTGTTCGTGGGAAGCGTGCGCTCCGTCGCCTATGCCGCCTAGACCGTCCAAGGTTGGGATGCCGAGACCGGCAGTGAAGTTGCCGTCGGAGCCCCCGCCCACTGCGGCCTCTTCCAGCTTCAATCCTAAGTCGCGCGCGATGCCTACGGCCTGATCGTATAAAACCGCTACTCCAGCTGAGCGCTCCATTGGCGGACGATTAATTCCTCCGGTGATCTCGATTTTGCACTTGCGATTGAAGGGGCGGAGGTTGCGCATCTTCTTGTCGATTCCACTTGCGTCTTTCAGGCTCGCTATGCGGACGTCGACCTGCGCCGACGCTTCGGCGGGCACCACGTTGGTGCGTGATCCTCCGCTGACGGTTCCGACATTGACCGTCAAGCCCTTTTTCAGATCGGTGAAGCTGGAGATCTTTTCGATCTGGCTCGCCAGCTCAAGAATCGCGTTCACGCCTTTCTTGAAGTCGAGGCCGGCGTGAGACGCCTGGCCGGTCACTTTGACGCTGTATTCGCCCACCCCTTTGCGTGCCGTTTTCACGGCTCCCTGCCGCCCATAGGAAGGCTCCAGCACCAGCACGGCGGCTGCTCTTTTTGCCAGCGCCTCGGTGATCTTTCGCGATGAGTTGCTGCCTACTTCCTCGTCGGAGACAAGGAGCACGTTAACCGGACGGGGTAACTCGACTCCGTTGTTACTGTGCCAGTCTTGCAGTGCCGCGATAGCGTGCAGCATCAGGGCAATTCCCGATTTCATATCCAGCACGCCCGGGCCGGTCAGCTTGTTGCCGACGATGCTGCATGGCATGGAGGCAAGTGTGCCCAGCGGATAGACGGTGTCATAGTGTCCCAGCAGCAGCACCGGCTTGGCTGACTTGCCGCCGAAATTGACCTGCAAGTGATTGCCGACGTCTCTCGCGTGGTGAAGGCGCACTTCGCCGCCGAGCTGGGAAAATTTATCGGCGACCGCCTCGGCCAGGTGGTCCACGGCAGCTTTGTTATCACTGGGAGATTCGATTTCGACCAGATTGCGGATGGTCGAGACAACCTGGTCGCGACGCTCGCTGAAGTAAGCGAGACGACGCTGCGCTTCGGCGCTTGAAGGCGTTGTTGCCTTACTCGAAACCGAATTCACGACTGACTCCCCTCTGGGCCGAAAGCCTCCAGTAGAAGCTATCTCATAAGAGGCCATTCGGGATAGTTCGGGATTTTGATTCGCGAGTAGGCGAAGGTTACCTACGTAAGTTCCCCCGCTCATTTGTGTCTGCTGAAATACCGAAAACAGCTTCTTTGGGAGCGAAATATGGGTATGTCCACTCTAGTTGTCATTGGCATTCTCTTCCTGGCTTGGATGTTCATTAAACGCGTACTGCCGAAGTTGACCGCTCGGCAAGAGGGAAACTCCGCGCATAAAGAAGTGGGAGAAAACGCGATCGCCAAGGTGCCGGAGCAGATTCAGTTTACTCGTGCCGCCGCGCCGCATTGGAAGGATGAGGCCACCATGCAGAAGCAAGCGACTCCATTGCTGCGAGCGGGGTTTAGCGATCTGGGCATATACAACGTCGATAAGATGCCCGGTGTATTAATCCGAATTCTGTTTCAGACACGGACACGTGTATCCGCGCAGATTTGTGAGCATCCCCGCACTGGAGGTTGGATCGAACTTGCCACCCGCTATACCGATGGCGGCAGCGATTTTCTGACGACCTTGCCGGATCAGGGCATCGCTCCTCCGCCGTTTGTGCGAACCAGTCGCGCCGAAAAGATCACGCCGGCGGAGCACCTCTACCAGCAACACCTGACACAGCGGAAATCTGGAGGGATCAAACCGATAGCTGCCAGCGAGGTGATCCAGGAAATGGAAAACGCTTACGTCCGCTATATGGTGTGGAAGCACAACAAGGGGCTAAGACTGGAAGAACTCGCGCAGGTCACGGCTAAATGGGCCAAGGCGAAACAACAGGCTGCGGGACAGTCCTGATCGAGCCTCCGCAAGGAATAGGGTTGAATGCCGCAAGACGAAAGAAATACGGGAACTGCGGCCGAGCCGGGCCCGGAACCGCTCAGGCAGTCGCTCGCGTCGGGGGCTCACGCGACGTAGCAACCTCGACATCCCAAATGCCTTCAAAATCGACGAAATAGCCTTGGATCTCGAGGCCTGGTATGACATTGGATAGATTCGCAGCGGCCCGGTGCAATTCCTGCTGGTGATGAAGGGCTTCAGCCTTGGCATCGCCGTGAAAACCTTCGGCCAATCCTCCGTAGGCTCCGCAATCGGAATGCACCATCAGGATTACCCTTTTCGTTCCATGCAACCGCATTGACTTGCGGATTTGTTCCAGAACGAATTCACGCTCGCTGTCGTGCTCGGGAGAAGCCAGGCACTTGGCTCCTCCGGCAATCTTGATTGGATCGGAGTGGACGATGCCAATTTTCTTGAGGAACTTGTGAAAGCCGAGTTCAAAGCGATTGTCAAAACACCAAAGAATGGCCGCGTCGCACTGATATTTGCCCTTGGGAGAGTCGAAGTGGAAGACTTTTTTCATGGAGACGCGGTTCCTCCCCGCGAATCGATTTTACCGCGGGGACCAGAGTGATTTGAATCACTGGGGCTTAATCCTTTATGGTTCTTTCTCTATTTGGCGGGGACCAGCTTATCCATCTTATCCATGGTGCGCGTCAAGATTTCGCCGGGAGATCCCTTGGCTGCGATCGGCATCAGCAGTCCGAGATTCTTATAGAACTGGATCAGGGGGGCGGTGCTTCGTTGGTACGCTTCCAGACGGACGGTGATGGATTCGGGGCAGTCGTCTTCTCGCTGGAACAGACGTCCGCCGCAGCGATCGCAGGCGGATTCGACCTTGGGTGGTCTTTCTTTCACGTTGTAGACCGACTTGCATTTTTCGCAGGTGCGCCGGCCGCTCAGGCGCTGGACTATCTCGTCCAGCGGCAGTTCGTAGTTCACCGCCGCGGTTAGCGCAATCTTTTCTTTTTCCATTAGATCTTTCAGCGCTACGGCCTGGCCCAACGTGCGCGGAAATCCGTCTAGAATGAAGCCGCCGCAGTGGAGGATGCAGTTACTGCGCTCGCGCACCATTTCCCAGACGGTGGAGTCGGGCACGAGTTCGCCGCGACGCATGTAGTCCATTGCCTGTCTCATCGCTGGCGACTGCTCGCAGTCCGGCCGCTTGCCGGCGGCTCGAAAGACATCCCCGGTGGATAGATGGCAGGCGCCCAGACGTTCCGTCAGAAGCTCGGCTTGCGTGCCTTTGCCCACGCCGGGAGCTCCGAGCAGGACCAGACGCCACACGGCCTTGCTTCCCAAGGAGACGGGTGCGCACCTTCGCGAGCCATTTTCTTTCTTAGTTGCCGCGGAAGGGCCCAGGAGCCATTCGGCTCTGTCGTTTTTGATAGTCGCGCTCATGCTTGGCAGTTTACCTAGCCGCGCACCACTTGCAGTGACCAATGTCACACCTGAGCTGACGTGCGGAGAGGTGAGGCTGCAGTCTGACCTCCGCGACTGGGACTACGCCGAGAAAAAGTTGGCATTATGAGTGAATTCATTGTCCAACGGTTAACCGCGACGGCCATCCGGGTGATTGGCGAGCTGCTGATCGATAGCCGGCATGAATGCTTCACTCTGGAACCGCCGTATAAGAACGATCAGACCAAACCGCGGCGATTCCGGTCGGCGTTTACGATCTCGATGTGCGCTACTCGCCGCAGTGGTTGTCGCAACCGCGAAAGCACACACCGAAATCCACTTACATCGGACGGGAGGACGGCTCTCTTGCGATTGTCTTGCAACCGCCCTGGCATGGATTGGCGGTCCAACTCGCGCCCAGGGAGTGGAGTATAAGGCTATCTCCGGGCGTAATTTGGCTTGGGTCGGCAACAATCTGATAAGCGTAATAGACAACTGGATCGCGCGTGATGCACCAAGGCTCGTGTCGGATAACCCCGGCGCAGTGCTCGCATGCCGCTTGCGCATGGTAGCGGTTACTGTGGAATCTACTGGCCGGGGCGTTATCGGACATCGACATCTCCTGGCTCTCTTTCTGCGGAGTCGCTCGGCTTCCGGGCAACTCTCTTTGATTGTCTGAATGCATCGTAGTGGAGGCCAAAAATCAAACGCTGTGGGTGACATCACATGAGTTAGTGATGCGCGTCACCCCTATGCATTGGAGGAGGTCGACAGAGGCCGGTAACGCCCTAATCATGGCATGAAATGGGTTGTCACGATGCCGATGAATTCGCGAGGGATCATTACTTTGGTATTCTTCCCGAATGCTGGTAAATGCAGCTAGTTGCGAGTTATTAAATAGACGACGGGGGCAGCTTCCGCACATTCCGCGGACTTGTAACCCCCCGGAGTGACCTATAAGTTGCGGGAGTTGCCGCTGTCGGCCGCGCCGGTTCAGGGATCTAAGTCGTGCCCCAGATTTCGCCGATTACCCGGTGGAAATTTGCGCCCAGGACTTTCTCGATCACAGAGGCGGGTTGTCCGCGTTTGGCGAGTTCGATGGCAATGACTTCCATGTGGTCGGGGCCATTCAGATCGGGAACGTAGGGATAGCGATCCTCACCGGGGGCGCCAATGCCGAGCGCCTTGCGGCGCGCTATGTCCTGGTCGAAGGCGGCTTTCTGTTCGGAGGTGAGGACGGTCTTCTGGATCGCACCATCGGAGCCGATGCCTACATGATCGCCCCCGCATACGTTGATCGCGTGGACGAGGTGATCGAGTACATGTTCGCGGGTGGGCACCGTGGGCGACGCGACCATGTAGGGCATGAGATAGACGCCGAAGTAGCCGCCGTGATCGGCCAAAGACTTCAGAATTTCGTCGGGCTTGTTGCGGGGATGGGCATATACCGCGGCGCATCCCGAATGCGTAATCAGAACCGGCTTCGCGGATTCGGCTACCGCTTCGGCGGTGGTGCGGTATCCGCTGTGGCTCAGGTCGACCGCGACTCCGAGGGCATTCATTTTTTTGATGGCGGCCATACCCGCCTTGCTGAGGCCGGCATTGCTGGGTTCGAGGCATCCATCACCGAAGATGCTGCGATTGTTGTAAGTGATCTGCATGATGCGCACGCCAAAGTGGCGGAACAGGCCGATGCGCTCCGGATTCTCCTCAAGAAATGCGGTGTACTGGAAGCCGGGCATGATGCCGATGAGGTTTTCGCGTTTCGCTCGTGCGATATCTGAATGATGGCGCACAATTAAGAATGCTTCGGGATGCTGCTCAACCAGCGCCTCTACGGCACCCAGATTGGCCACCGTGCCTTCAAAGGTGGGGTCCGAAACAGTGAAGTTGACGGCTGTGATACCCGAGCGTCGAACCGCCGCGAGGGTCTCGGCGGAAGGAGACGTATCCATGTCGACGAACGGGGCGCAGAGAGAATCGATGACCACCGCTTTCTGGTACCGGGTAGCGATGGGCACGTCATCATTATCGTTGCCCGGGAGGTTGGCCGAGAGCAGGCGCGGGGAAAGCAATGCTGCGGCAGAAATTTTGAGAATACCAAGACCGAAGTCGCGACGATGCAAGGGCATCCTCCTGCGGGATTCTAACCTGCTGGCTAACTTGGAGGGGGCACGTACTGGGCTTCGCCGTTGCCGAACGACCAGTTTTCCTTCGACACTTCGATCAGATTTATGAAGACGTCCTCGCGGCGCAACGCCAGGGCCTCGTGTAAACCGCCCGCCACAGCTTTGTAGAAGCCCTGCTTCATCTCGACGGTGCGGCCCGTGTTCAAAGTGATCTGCAAAAAGACGCAATCGTCCGATCGGCGTATGCCAAGATATTCGCGGTCAAACAGCAAACCGGCTTTGGGATGCTCGGTGATGATTTGGAAGCGGTCATTCTTGGGGACATTTAAGACATCCAGCATCGCCTGGTAGACGATCTGACCTATCTGTGCGCGGTATTCCGGAGGTTTACCTTCCAGGAGATCAATTCGGACAAGAGGCATGGGTGCTCCTTACTTTGTGACGGTCTGGTTCATGGGGATTCTTCCGCTTGAAGAAGTTGCTATGTCCCAGCCCCTATTTTCGAATGCGGTCAGTTCGCGTCCCAGCTCTTGGGAACATTCACATATGAACGATCCAGATCGGCGACTGATGCGCACCCTAGAAGCCGCATGGTGCGATCGAGGTCGGTGCGCAGAATTTCTATGGCTCGATTTACGCCATCTTCTCCGGCGGCGGCCAGGCCATACGCATAGGCTCGTCCGCAAAGCACGGCGCGGGCGCCGAGACAGAGGGCCTTGACGATGTCGGTGCCGCGACGAATGCCGCCATCCAGAAGTATCTCAGTTTGTCCGTTGACCGCCTTTACGACCTCGGGCAGAGCGCGCAGGGACGAGGGAACACAGTCGAGCTGGCGGCCGCCATGATTCGAGACGGAAATCGCAGCGGCTCCTTCATCGACGGCGCGGCGTGCATCGTCGGCGGTTAGGACGCCTTTGACCACGATGGGTCCACGCCATAGTTCGCGAATCCACTTGAGATCGCTCCAGGTGACGGCGGATTCGGCGAGGGCTTTGACTATATCGACGAGCGGCATCGGACCTTTTCCTGGAACCACGACGTTTGGCAGCGCTGGCAGGCCGCCATCGCGCAGAAAACTGATGAGCCATGCTGGCCGCGACAGGACTTGAGGAAGATAGGGGAGTTTTTCGAAGGCGCTGCCGCTGACGAGTTCCTTCATTCCGTTGCGAAAATCGCGCTCGCGGATTCCGGAGACGGGCGTATCGATGGTGACCACGAGGGCAGAAAATCCGGCGAGGCGGGCTCGCTCGATTACGCCCTCGGCGGCGCCGCGTCCACCCATCAGATAAAGCTGGTAGAAAACAGGTCCGGTGGAGGCTGCCTTCACGTTTTCCAGCTTATGTCCGGATATGGTGGATAGAATATACGCGGTGCCAGCGTTGCCGGCGGCGCGTGCGGCTCCCACTTCGCCTAAGGGATGCATGAGGCGGCTGTAGCCGACCGGAGCCAGCAAAAATGGGAGATTGAGATCGAAGCCGAGAACGCGAGTGCAGAGGCTGCAATCGGCGAAGGCGACGGCATGGCGAGGGCGGAAGGTGACGTCGTCGTAGACGCGGCAATTTTCGCGCAAGGTGACTTCGCCCTCGGCGCCGCCATCAAGGTAGTCGAAGACGGATTTGGGCA
>JBAVAA010000824.1:0-10182 GCA_049585515.1 Terriglobales bacterium
TCGCTTTTGGTCGTGTGGGGACGGGCGCCTCGCAAGCCCACCGTGGTCACAGAGCTTTTGATTCTTTGCGCAGCGCCCGAAACGTCATCTCGGTCGCCGGACTCTTCGTGCGCCGCTTCCATTCGAAAAACATAGGAGCGTAAGTCTGAGTAATGTAATCGCTCCGTCCGATTCCGAGTGAGTGCGCCGTGTGATCGATCCAGCGCGGTGTCCCTTCGATCTCACCGAAGTCCCCAATCGGAGTTTTGTCTATCACTACGTGTCCTTTGCCGTCGCTCCACTCGGCGCGAAATTTTTCGTAGCGAAAAGTGGGGACATATCCAAGCGCCCGCAGAATGGAGTCCATCTGCTTGCCGTTTTCCACGCGCGTTTCCAACTCCACACGCGTCTTGTGGCGGCCGGTATTGCTCTTTGATTTGTGGGTGAGTGTCCAGATCTCCCCATATTTTCGCAGTCGCAACATGTTGCCTTGTTTACGCAGCTTTTGGTCGGGGAGGTCGTAGAGCGAATTCATCTCGTGGGTGGAGCGGGTGAGTTGCTTGAATCCGGCTTTCTTCAGAGCGCGGGTGAGTGTTTTTAGATTCTCGACACGAAATTTGATTTCGATTTCGTTCGGCATAGTGAAGTCTTAATTGCCCCAACGCAAATAACCGAATCTTCGGCAAGCGGGCGAGGGCACCCGCTCCACAGGAGCCCTAGGATTTCGGCTCTGTCTCGGATTCTCGCTCCCGTCGAAGGAACCAGCTCATGTGCGGCAGATCGCGCTCCACTTTTCGCCGTTTTGCGATCAATTCCGCTGCGATCGAAACAGCAATTTCTTCGGGCGTGATGGCGCCAATATCGAGCCCGATCGGGGCATGAACGCGATCAAACAAATGTGCCGGCAGACCCTCCTGCTGCAATTCTTTGAAGATGGTAATGGTCTTCCGTTTCGACCCAATCATCCCAACGTAGCGCGCGGGAGTCTGCACCGCCCAGCGCAGCATTCGCATGTCGTCGCGGTGGCCGCGCGTTACGATTACGATGTACGAAGACTCGCTAGGCGTGAGCTGTGCCGCAGCCTTCTCAAAATCCTCGGCGATTATCTGCTGCGCCTCGGGAAAACGCTCGCGGGTCGCATAGGCTTCGCGATCGTCCACCACCGTGATGTCGAATCCGGCGATGCGCGCCACTTTGTACAGGCTCGCGGCGACATGGCCCGCGCCGAAAATATAAAGATCTGCTGGAGGCAGAACCGGCTCGACGAAGATTTCGAGCGTTCCGCCGCAGACGAGGCCGGTATCGTACTTCGGATCCTGATTCAGATCGAACGTCAAGGTGCGCGGCCGCTCCGTCTCCATTACTTCGCGCGCCGCCTGCCAGACCTCCGCCTCAACGCAGCCGCCACCGATGGTTCCGACGATGGAGCCATCGTCACGCACCAGCATCTTGGCGGTCTTGAACGAAGGAATCGACCCGCGCACGTTAACGATGGTTGCTACGGCTCCGCGGCGTCCATCTTTGCGCAGGCGGACGATCTCCTCGTACAGGTCCATGTGGTGATTATGGTTGGCGGCGCGGGGAAGGTCAATTCGTGCAGTTTGCGGAAGTCGAGCCGCACTCGACTGGTTGATCTCGAGCGAGGTCGAGGCGCCCGTCCCTACGCAGAGCGTTCTGAAAATCGAAAGCCCCGGGGCATCACCCCCGGGGCTACTGGTACTTCGCCAGTGGGTACTCAGGACACGGTCCGCGAAATTACATCGTCTCGCTGCGAAGTCACTCTGTCAAGAGTACTTTTGTAGATATTTGTGAGTGACTGCACGGAGGGCGGCAGACTCGAACTGCAGTGGCTGATACGCCACTCACCGGTTTCGCGGACCGTGTCCAGTACCCACTGGAAACACCCTCCAGACTCGGCCTGCGAGGTACACTCTACGATTCTGTGCGAGCGTAGTCTGTGTTGGACGTCACAGCGCGTTTGGTCCATTTCGGTTTAGTATCGAGTTCCAAAGCGGGATAACCTCCATCCGTGTCAGGAGCTTCCATGAAAGCCGTCCGTATCCATCAATTCGGTGGACCCGAAGTCCTCACCTATGAAGATATTCCCGATCCCAAGCCGCGCAAGGATCAGGTCCTTATTCGTGTGCGCGCCTGCGCTATGAATCATCTCGACCTCTGGGCGCGCAAAGGCCTGCCCGGGGTAAATCTGCCGCACATCCTCGGCAGCGATATCGCTGGTGAAATTGTCGAAGTCGGAGAGTACGTTACCGACCTCAAACCCGGACAGCGGGTGTTGATCGCGCCCATGCATTTCTGTAATCGCTGCGCGAAGTGCGTTGCTGGCTTGCAGAATCAGTGCCGCCATTTCACGGTTCTCGGCAATGGCGTGGACGGCGGCAATTGCGAACTGATGGCTGTGCCCGCGGTAAATGTCATTCCCATCCCTGACGGGCTCGACTTCAATGAGGCAGCCAGCGTTCCGCTGGTCTTTCTCACCGCCTGGCACATGCTTACTGGACGCGCCGCAATCCGTCCCGGCCAATCCGTGCTCGTTCTAGGCGCGAATTCGGGCGTCGGAACTGCTGCCATCCAGATCGCGAAATTCTTCCACGCTCGCGTGATCGCCACTGCGGGCGACGAGCGCAAGATGGAGCGCGCCCGCGAACTGGGCGCCGACTTCGTCATCAATCACTATCAGCAGAAGATTTCCGAGGAAGTCCGCAAGATCACAAATTTTGAGGGCGTCGACATCGTCATCGAGCACGTTGGGAAGGCAACCTGGGACGAGAGCGTCAAGTCGCTCAAAGCGGGCGGCACGTTGGTGACCTGCGGCGCGACGTCCGGATCGAAGGTCGATCTCGAACTGCGTTTTCTATTTTCGCGCCAGCTTTCGTTACTTGGATCGTATATGGGCACGATGAGCGAACTGCATGAAGTGCTCAGCCATGTGTTTGCCGGAAGGCTCAAGCCGGTCATCGACCATACTTTCCCATTGAAAGAAATCCGCACCGCGCATGAGTATATGGAAAAGAGCCAGATGTTCGGCAAAATTGTGCTCAATCCGTGAAATAGTCTGACTGTAGAGACACTGGGAACGCCAGCAAGATTGCGCACTGGAGTGAGTTTGAATTATTACGGAATTCCGACGCGGCGAACTAGATTCTGAAAGCGCGGGTCGGAGTGCAAACTGTCGAATTCAGGGTCTGCTGTCTGGCGCATCTTGACCGCGTCGATCACCAAAATGCTATGTTTCTGCCGTGCCATTGCGTAGAGCACATTGCCACCGTTCGCAATCACGGCTTTCCAGAATTGCATCTTGGTTTTAATGGCGCCGATCTTCCGCCAGCTGTGGGTATCGAGGACACGAAATTCGCCTACCGTCGGGTCATTGGGACGGAGCATGCACCTGAAGGCTTCCGCGGTTAGAATATAGCCATGGCGCAAGAGCTCAGTTTCGGCCCCTATGTTGACGTCGAAAACGGCAAGAAGGTAGTCAAGGAACTGGTGTACGGAGACGGTGTGCCCGAAGGCATCGTCATGACCACGCTCGACTCGACGGTCAACTGGATGCGCAAAAATTCGATCTGGCCGATGACCTTCGGCCTCGCCTGCTGTGCGATTGAGATGATGTCGATGGGTGCATCGCGCTTCGATATCGCGCGCTTCGGCGCTGAAGTGTTCCGGCCCTCGCCGCGCCAGTCGGACCTGATGATTATCGCCGGCCGCGTCTCCAACAAAATGGCGCCCGTGATTCGCCAACTCTGGGAGCAGATGCCCGAGCCGAAGTGGGTGATTTCGATGGGAGCTTGCGCGACTTCCGGTGGCGTCTTCAATAATTACGCGCTGGTGCAGAGCGTCAATCAGGTCATCCCAGTGGATATCTACGTCCCCGGATGTCCGCCGCGTCCCGAGCAGCTGATTTATGCGATCACGCTGCTGCAGCAAAAGATCATGATCGAACGCGGTACGGTGAAGAAGGCGTTGAATCTGGTGCCGGCCGGCGAGTAGTGGAGCGACGGGCGTCTCGCCCGTCCGCCGGGCGGGGACGCCCGGCTCTCCTCCATTTCAATCTTCACTGTTTCATTCTTGTAGCCATCTGCCGTTCCGGCGGCGTCATCTGGTTCCAGATTGCGCTCAAATCTTTTTCCAGAATCTGATTATTCGGATCCACCTTCAAGGCCAGCGCAAACCATAAATACGAAGTCGGCAGATCGCGCGGGGTGCAGTGGCCGGTGGCATACATCGTTCCAAACGCGCTTCGCGCTTTGGCATTCGATTTGGCCGACGCGGCTTTCAGATATTTCACTGCCTCGTCGCAGTTTTCCGCAGCGCCTCGTCCGTAGAGATAAGCCTCACCTTTGCGGAAGTCGGCGTCGCCGGTGTCAGTTGCGGCGAGAGGCGGTACGGCCGAAGTTCTGGCCGGGGCTGCGCTGGCCTTGCGCTTGGCAGCGATTTTCTGGGTCGGTGCAATTCTTGTCGGAGTCGCAGATGAAGTTGCCGGCCGCGTCACGGGCCGAGTCACGGGCGCCGGAGTCGGCGCCTTCTCCTCGGGCGTCGGGCTGGATTCCGTGTCCGCGGCCTTTCGGTGCGAGTCGGCGTTTGGAGTTGCGTTCTCCGATGGACCCTCCGGCACTGACGGCACCGCCGCCGTCTGCGAGGAACTCGATGAACTGGTAGAGGAACCAGTATCGCTCGTTTGGGACTCGGCACCCTGCGCCGACGGCTTTCGACTTTCGACCGGGCCGATATAGTTCGTATAGGTCCACCAGCTGGCCGCGCCGAGGGCTGCCAGCAGCACCACCATCAGCAGGATCCGTCCTCCGCCGGCCTTTGGTTGCTCAGGCTCAAAAAACGAGTCCAATCCGGAAAATGCTTTGTCCCGCAAGGCGTCCAGACTCGGCGGATTCGGGTCGGGCCGATTCGAGACACTCTGATTTGGGCCCGGCTGGTCCAAGCCTAGCATGGAAGGACCGCTGATGGGCGGCACCGGTCGGCTTGCAGGTCTGGTTGCACTCTCCACGACGAGCGGCCGCTGCAACGGGTCGCGTCCGCTCATGGTTCTGGGTGCGGGCGCGGTTCTGGGCGTGGGCGCCGAGGGGCTATGGGTGAGAGGGTTGCCCGCAGGCCGCCGGGCTTCTAGAACGTTGCCACACATGCCGCAATAGCGGAAATTGTCCGAATTGTTTTCACCACACTTCTGGCAGATCAATAGAATTCTCCGGATGCCGTCTCCGTTTCCTGGCCTGTAACTCTGATCGTAGCTCTCAGTTTAACTCTTGCGCGCGATGTGATCGCGCTCGTCTGTTCATATTAGAATGCACTCGCCCTGTTCAAGCCCAAAATGTCCAAAGCCAGGTCCACGCCCGCCGCGAAACGTTTCGAGGCCCGGCTCGAACGCCTCCGATCAGGCCTCGGCTGGATCATCGTTTACATACCGTTCGATGCGGCCAAACTCTGGGGGTTGCGCGGCCAGATTAAAGTCAAGGGTGAAATTAATGGGTGCGCCTTCCGTTCTTCGCTGTTTCCCACCAGCGAGGGCCGGCACTTTCTGCTGGTCAACAAGCGCCTGCAGAAAGGAGTTCGCGCGTTCGAAGGCAGCGTTGCTCGCTTCCAGATGGAATTCGACTGCGGAAAGCGGGTCGTAACCGTCCCCGAAGAATTCACGCGAATTCTGCGGCAGGATCGCTCGCTCCGTCGGTGGTTCGAAGCGCTGAGTGACTCGGGCCGCAGTGAGATCGTCAAGTGGATCACGGATCCGAAGAGCGCTGAGGCCCGCTTGCGCCGCACGGAACAAATGGCGGTGCGACTGCTTAGCGTCATGGAGGCGGAGCGGGAACTGCCACCCATTCTGCAAGTAGCGTTCGCGCGCCACCCACGTGCGCGAGACGGTTGGGATCGGATGACGGTCAAGCGCCGTCGCGGACACCTGTGGGGCATCTTCTATTACAGAAATCCAGAAGCTCAGGCGCGACGCATCGACAAGATGCTGGACGCCGCGACGGAGTTTGCCGAGAAGATGACCAACAAGAAAAAATGAGCCCTATTCCGCTAACGTCATGCTATGTCGGCTCCACCGTTTGCTGAAAAGCTCTTGACGGGCGCAAAAGACATACCTCAGGCGCTAAAGCGCGGACACATGTTCAATGAGTTAACGGCACGAGTGGAACTCGTGCCCTTCCGTCCGTTGAGAAATCAGAGTGTTTCAGCAAACTGTTCAGCCCACGTTTGACCGCCCGCCGCTTCGCATAGCACAATGCAAATCGCCGCGGCTACAGCCGCGTTACTAGAGGAAGTCCATATGAAATTTCGCTTGTCCGCTATTGTTATCGCCTCCTTGATCGTCGCTTCGGCGGTGGCGCCAGGAATCGGCAACTCGCTTGCAGCCCAGAGTGCGAGCCCATCGCCGAGCGTGGCAAAGCGCGCGATTACTGAAAAGGACCTTTTCAACTTTGTCTGGATCGCCGACCCGCAGGTTTCGCCGGATGGATCTCATGCGCTCTTTACGCGCGTCGTCACCGATGAGAAGCGCACCGGCTACGAGACCTCAATCTGGATGGTTGCCACCTCCGGCAATGAGTCTCCGGTGCGCCTGACCAACGGCAAGCATGACGCGCATGGCCGCTGGTCGCCCGATGGCAAGCGCATCGCGTTCGTCCGCGGAGGAGAGAAAGACGACGCCGGCAAGCCACGCCCAGCGCAAATTGCCATTCTGTCGCTGACCGGGGGAGAAGCTCGCCTCATTACCGATCTGCCGAAAGGCGCAGCCGGCCCAGTGTGGTCCCCGGACAGCCAGCGTATCGCGTTCTTGAGCTCGACCACCCAGGAAGATATCGATAAGGAACAGTGCAAGAAGAATGACGCAAAGGCGGGCGGCGCGAACAGTGCCGCAAACACTGCCCCAAATAAAGACTGCCCTAAGCCTGGCTCTGATTCCGACCACGAATCCGACATCCACATCATTACTCGTGCGGTTTATCGCGACAATGACGAGGGATACATCGATTTCAAGCGTCATGAACATATATGGGTGGTTCAAGTCCCAAATACGTCCGACGAATCCACCAAACCCTTGCAGTTGACCCGCGGTGATTACGATGAGGAGGGCATTGTATGGACGCACGATGGTTCTCGCATCTACTTTCTGACCAGCCACATCGACGAGCCCTATTACGAGACGGGAAGCACGGACATCTATTCGATTTCGCCGTCCGGAGGCATGCCCGAAAAGCTGACTAACATTCCGATGAACATTTATAGCTTGTCGATCAGCCCCGACGGCCGCCGTGTCGCCTTTCACGGTTCAATTACGCAGCCCGTCCGTTCCTATTCTCAGCCCGATCTCTGGGTGATGGACCTCAACGCGAGCGCACAACCGCGCAATCTTACGGCGAACTACGATTTCGACATGGGCAGCGCCGTCTTCGGCGACAACGCCGCCCCGCGAGGCGGCGGCGGTTCCGGTCTTTATTGGTCGCCCGATGGACGATCGATCCTCGACATCGTTGAGAAGCAGGGACGCACCCCGGTGGTGCGTGTCGATACACAGACCGGCGCCGTTACCGAAATGACCCACGGCGACCAGGCTGTGCTCGGTTTCTCTGCGACGCCCGATGCCGGCACGGTGGTGGCGCTAATCTCCATGCCGGTCATGATCGGCGACCTGTTCACGGTGTCAATGCTGATGACCGATAAGCAACCAGGCATGCAGACGCGCATCACCGACGCGAACAAAACGCTCTGGTCGCAGCTCAACCTGACCGAACCGGAGGAGATCAATTACAAGAGCTTCGACGGCTTGCCGATTCAAGGATGGATTCAGAAGCCGCCCGATTTCGATCCAAAGAAAAAGTATCCGATGATCCTCAACATTCACGGCGGTCCGCACGCCGCCTATGGCTGGGTGTTCGATCACGAATTTCAATGGATGGCGGCGAAGGGCTACGTAGTGCTCTACATCAACCCCCGTGGCTCGACCAGCTATGGGCAGGATTTCGGGAACATCATTCAGTACCACTATCCCGGCGATGACTACCGCGACCTGATGGTGGGAGTCGATGAAGTTTTGAAGCGCGGCTATGTCGATCCGAAGAAGCTGGGCGTCACCGGCGGCAGCGGTGGCGGAGTGCTCACCGACTGGACAGTTACGCAGACCGATCGCTTCGCCGCAGCGGTATCGCAACGCGATATTTCGAACTGGGCCTCATGGTGGTACACGGCCGACTTCACTTTGTTCCAGCCCAGGTGGTTCAAGGCGCCGCCCTTTCAGGATCCGAAGGACTATGCCAACCGCTCGGCCATCACTTTCGTCGAAAAAATCCATACTCCCATGATGTTTATTCTGGGGCAGGCCGATTACCGCACTCCTCAAGATTCGGGAGGAGAGCAGCTGTTCCGCGCCCTGAAGTATCTGAAGCGCCCGACGGCCATGGTTGTGTTTCCGCGCGAGACGCATGAACTGTCGCGCTCGGGCGAACCCTGGCATCGGATCGAGCGTCTCGACAATATTGTGGGATGGTTCGACAAGTGGCTGATGGGGGTCCCGCACCCCGAATACGAGGTGCGGCCGGAGAAGCGGGAAACGGCTGTCTACTAGCCGCATTGTTTTGCATCTTTTTTGCATCTTGGCTGCAAATGCCTTGCTGCTAGCGCGATTTGGAGTTGACAGCCGGCACTGCGAAAGTGTAAGAATACTCCACACTTTGTTCCAACGGTCGTCTTTGTTCCTGGCCCTTTCGATTGCAAACAGCAGCATCAAGTCGGCTTGTAGTAAGAGGTCGCCTGCGACCCTTTAATCTTCCAATCAGTTCTATGTTGATGTACGACGCTCGCGCTTTGCGGGCGATGCAAAAAACTGTCTTCCAGGAGATGTGACCCTATGCCCCATGACATGCGTAAGATCTGTTCCGTTGCAGTGCTTGCCAGCCTGGCTGTCCTGCTGATCGCGCTTCCGGCGTTTGCGAAGTCAGCCCGTGGCCCATCAACCGCTTTGGTGCTTGGCGCTGAAGATCTTTCCAAGCAGATTAGCGTTACGTTCTGGCTCAACCAGCACGACAAAGCCGGATTCGATGAACTGGTCCGGCAGATGTACGACCGGAATTCGCCGAACTTCCACCATTGGCTTACCGCGAAAGAGTATTCCGCCCGCTTCGCTCCGACCGCTGCTGAGATGGCCATTGTTCGCGAGCATCTCGCTGCCAATAATCTCAAGGTGGTTTTCACTGACAAACTGAATCTTGCCGTGACGGCCCGCGGCACCGTAGCCGATGTGCAGCGTGCGACCGGCGTGCAATTGAACCGGGTCATGATCAACGGCGAGGCGCATCGCCTGCCCAGCGCTGAGCTGGCCATCCCCGGTGCCGCGGGCAAGCTAGTTGCCGCCGTCCAGGGGCTCAACGATTTCAAGTACCAGAATCATGCGAAGGTCGCGACCGACCCGGATACAGGCAAACCCTCGATGATCCCGCTGTCAAAAGTGGCACCGATGTCAAAGGTCGGCCCGGCGGTTCAGTACTATCACCCGGTCTGTCTTGGCGGCGCTTTGACGCGCACCTTCAAGACCGGCGGTGGCGACCCCCAAGCCACATATACCGGCTCTCGCTACGGAGTTAGTATCACCAACGGTGAGCCCAATCTGCCGCCCTGCGGCTACGATGCGCCGCAAATTGATTTGGCCTACGGCCTCACTCCGCTCTACAAAGCGGGACTCGATGGTTCCGGCCAAACCGTGGTGATCGTCGATGCCTACGGCTCCGATTCAATTACGAGCGATGCCAACATTTTCGCGTCGATCAACGGCCTTCCGCCTTTGGTCCCGGGCGCGAACTTCAACATCATCTACCCAGGCGGCCCCACGAATTGCAGTGGGAATACTTGCGGCTGGGATGTGGAGACCAGCCTTGACGTGGAGTGGTCGCATTCGGTAGCTCCGGGGGCCACCATCGACCTCGTTCTGGCGCTCACCAACAACTTCGGCGACACTGATGTTGCTGTACTAACCGCCGTTGAGAACGGGTACGGTCCGGTGATCTCCAACAGCTACGGCGCTCCCGAGCTTCTTCTCTTGATCTACGATCCGGCCGAACTCGATGTTCAGAACGCCATCAACGAATTGGGCGCCTCGTTCGGCGAGTCGGTCAATTTCTCCACCGGCGACGATGGAGACTACTATTCTTATTTGCTAAACAACTACGGGCTACCTTACCC
>JBAVAA010000825.1:0-2461 GCA_049585515.1 Terriglobales bacterium
GTTTCCGTAGAAGTGGGATCGGTGAAGACCGACGTCGGCGGCGTCAAGACCGACGTAGCTGCCACCAAGGCTTCGCTCGAAGCGACCATCTCAAAACTGCAGAACACCATCGGCGATCTCGGCGTGCAGAGCGGACTGATCGCCAACACGCGCACCGATCTCGAAGCCCTGAAGCATAAAGGCGACCGCCAGTACTATGAGTTCACTTTGCTGAAGGGCGCTAAGCCGCAGGCGTTCTCGACCGTCGCGTTGCAACTGAAGAAGACCGATCCGAAACACGGCAAGTATTCATTGAACGTAACCGCCGACGACAAGACCATCGAGAAAAAGGATAAGAACCAGAGCGAGCCGGTGCAGTTCTATACCGGACGCGATCATATGCTCTACGAACTCGTGGTCTGGACGGTGGACAAGAAGAAGATCACCGGCTACCTGAGCACGCCCAAGAATGCGCCCGTGCCGATTACCGCGACGCCACAGTAGTTAGAGCGGCCCTTGACTGTGATCCTTGTCTTCTAGAAGCGATCTCATAAATCGGTTTGGGAAGGGCACGGCTTCAGCCGTGCCGCCCCGAGCCAACAAAGACGTGGGCTTTACAGTTTGCTGAAAAACTCTGGCTTCGTATCAGGGCATCGCTTTAGCGATGCCGCAAGTGCTTCAAATTCAAATGCCCCTTTAGGGGCTGGACATCGCAAACTGAGTTTTTCAGCAAACTGTTTAGCCCCTGAGGGCCTGCACAGTTTACTCCTTCGGTTCATTATGAGATGGCCTCTAGCACCTGATCGTCGGATCCAACCTAGGGCCGCGTCATCTTCTCCGGCTTGACCAGCGAATCAAATTCCTCGCCCGTAAGATGTCCCAGCTTCAAAGCCGCCTCGCGCAGGCTCGAGTGCTCGACGTGCGCCGTGTGCGCAATCTGCGCCGCTTTGTCGTATCCCACTTTCGGAGCGAGCGCCGTAACCAGCATCAGCGAATTCTTGACGTAAAAGTCCACCTTGGCGCGATCGACTTCAATCCCCTTGACCATATATTCCACGTATCCGTGGCAGGCGTCAGTGATCAGAGTGACCGAGTGCAGAAAGTTGTAGATAAGCACCGGCTTGAATACGTTAAGTTCAAAGTTTCCCTGCGATCCAGCGAATCCCACCGCAGCCGTGGCTCCATGCACCTGCACGCAGACCATTGTCATGGCTTCGCATTGCGTGGGATTGACTTTGCCCGGCATAATCGACGATCCCGGCTCATTCTCCGGTATCACCAGCTCGCCGAGGCCGCAGCGCGGGCCGGAAGCCAGCCACCGAATATCGTTCGAGATCTTCATGAACGAAGCGGCCAGGGTTTCCATTGCGCCTTGCGCAAAAACGATCTCATCGTGCGCCGAGAGCGCGGCAAATTTATTGGGATGCGAGCGGAAGGGAAGTCCCGTAAGTTCGGCAATTTTGGCGGCAGCGCGCTCGGCAAATTCCGGATGCGTATTCAGCCCTGTCCCAACCGCGGTTCCGCCAATGGCCAGATCGCAAAGCCCGTCAAGCACCAGTTCCAGCCGCGAAATGTCCCGCTCCAAAAGACTTGCCCAACCGCCAAACTCCTGCCCAATCGTTAAGGGGACGGCATCCTGCAGATGCGTGCGCCCAATCTTCACCACCGAATCAAACTCCCGAGCCTTGGCCGCGATCGCATCGCGCACGGTTTTGACCGCCGGAATCAAATCGTTCTTAACCCGCATAGCCGCCGCAATGTGCATCGCCGCCGGAAACGTGTCGTTCGAAGACTGCGACATGTTGACGTGGTCGTTAGGATGCACCGGCTTCTTCGATCCCATAACGCCGCCAGCCAACTCAATCGCCCGATTCGAGATGACCTCATTCACGTTCATGTTGGTCTGCGTGCCTGAGCCGGTTTGCCAGATGCGCAACGGAAACTGGTCATCCAGTTTACCGGAGACGACTTCGTCGGCGGCCTGCACGATCAGCTTCGCGATGTCGGCGGGGAGTTTGCCCAGGTCCTGATTGACCAAAGCGCAAGCCTTCTTGAGGATGCCAAAAGCGTGAATCAGCTCCGGAGGCATAACATCGCGCCCAATATCGAAATGCAGCAGCGACCGCTGCGTCTGCGCTCCCCAATAAACATTGGAGGGGACTTCGATTTTGCCCATGCTGTCGGATTCAGTGCGGGTCTTTATTTGTGACGGGACTTCGGTAAGAGTAGCCATGATGATCTCCTGTGCGTCGGACGCTGGATTCGAGAGGAGTTGCCAAGCGCGTCGGCGGATATAAGGAACCAATCATTATACGGCGGCGCGCGTGCCCAAGCTTCCCGCAGGCACAATCACAACCGGGGGTGCCCCATCCTTCGCGCGCTTTTCGCGAAGGGTGGGATTCCACAACCGCCGACCGCTTGGGATCTTCGGTCCGTACCCTATTAGCGTATGCTTGGCACGGCCAGCGAGGCGACGCAATTG
>JBAVAA010000826.1:0-3803 GCA_049585515.1 Terriglobales bacterium
ATCCGCGCCCTGGCCGTGTTCAAGGGCGATTCCCACATTCTGGTTGCGGGCGCGCTGGATGGCGTCTTCCGCAGCAAAGACGGTGGCGATACCTGGGAGCGGCTGTCGCCTGCGAACTCTCCCGAGATCAAGAATATTGAATCCGTTGCAGTCGATCCCAAGGATCCCAATACCGTGTATGCCGGAACCTGGCACCTGGCCTGGAAAACCTCCGACGGCGGGGTCGACTGGCAGCACATTAATAAAGGTATGATCGACGACTCCGATGTGTTCTCGGTCATTGTCGACCATGACAACCCTTCCATCGTATTTGCCAGCGCCTGCTCGGGAATTTACAAAAGCGAGACCGCGGGTAACTTGTTTGACAAGATTAAGGGCATTCCGTTTTCGGCGCGCCGCACCCGCGTTCTGAAGCAGGATCCGACGAACGAGAATATCGTTTACGCCGGAACCACCGAAGGCTTATGGAAGACCGTCGATCTGGGCAAGGTGTGGAAGCGGGTGAGCGATCCCGAGGTTGTCGTCAACGACGTGCTCGTCGATCCGCGGGATTCAAACCGCGTGCTGCTCGCGACCGACCGCAGCGGCGTGATGCTCTCAACCGACGGCGCCTTGAAGTGGAGCGCTTCGAACAAGGGCTATGCGCACCGCTATGTTTCTTCGATCCTCGCCGACAACAAAGATGTGAACACACTCTATGTTGGCGTGGTTAACGACCGCGAATACGGCGGCGTATTCTATTCCCACGACGCCGGACAGCACTGGCTGCAGAAAGCGGCCGGCCTTGGCGGCAAAGATGTGTTTGCTCTCAAACAGGCTCCGAGCGGCATGTTGTTGGCGGGCACCAACCACGGCGTGTACGCGCTGGAGCGCAATGCCACGGCCTGGCGTCCGATGAATGTGGTGGTGATTGAGACAACCGTGAAGACACCGCGCAAAGGTAAGCGCAAGGCGGTAACCACAACCACTTTCAAGAAATCGCAACTCGAAGCACGGGTCAACGATCTGGAACTTGGTTCCCGCCACTGGCTGGCGGCAACCACTACCGGCGTTTACAGCAGTGCCGACCAAGGCAAGACCTGGAAGGGCGGCCAGATTCTCGGTCAGACCGATTTCGTTTCTGTGCGTGAAGACGGCTCCACGGTTGTTGGAGCTACCCACTCCAGCGTGGTTCTTTCCAATGACAGCGGTTCCACCTGGAATCTCGCTGTACTGCCATCGTACGTAGTTGGCATTCGCAGCGTGGCCATCGCTTCCGATAGCGAGATCGTTGTTGCCGCCCGCGAAGGCGCATTCCGGAGCGCAGACGGTGGCGCAACCTGGCAGCACGTCGCCAACGGTCTTCCCGACAAGAACATCACCTCCGTGAGCTTCGACGCAACCCACAGGCGCCTGCTGGCAACCAGCGACGCAACTGGCGTGATCTTCGAAAGCCGCGATGGCGGTCGTTCCTGGCAGCGCGGTCCCGACAGCGGATTTCCTCTGCGCCGGATCAGCGTAATTGGCGGACGCTTCGTCGGAGCGACTCCATTTGACGGCGTCATTCTGCAACCGGAAGACGAATCCATCAGCGCAGCCGCCGCTGCGGCCAGCAGTGAATAATCCCAGAACAAAGTGAAACCAGGAACCGGGAAGGCGCAAACGCTTTCCCGGTTTTTTTATGCCAGCTTCGTCTTTGACAGTGGCAACTCCCGCACCCGCTTGCCCGTGGCCGCGAACACAGCATTAAACAGCGCAGGTGCAAACGGCGGCACGCCGGGCTCGCCCACACCGGCGGGAGGAGCTTCGCTCTCCACAATGTGCACCTCAATGTGCCGAGGAGAGCGGTTCATGCGCGTCACCTGATAGTCGTTGAAATTGCTCTGGTCGATAACTCCGTTAGTCGCCGTGATCTCGCCGAACAAAGCAAGGCTCGTCCCGAACACCGCCGCGCCCTCAAACTGATTGCGGACATTGTCGGGACTGACGATCGTTCCCGCATCGACTGCGGTCCATACATTCGGAATGTGTACCTGGCCTTTGTTGTCAACTTCTACCTCGACCACGGTGGCCACATAAGTCAGGAAGCTGCGGTGGGCGGCGATGCCCATGCCGCGTCCTCGACCGGTCGGCCGCTTGCCCCATCCCGATTTCTCGGCCGCAATCTCGACTACACGCCGCAATCGGGCGGTATCGAGCGGGTAGCGTTGCTTCTCGGCGGCCTCTTCCTCTTTATACTCAAGCGGGACGATGCGCGGCGGCCCGATCAATTCGAGCAGATATTGCACCGAATCTTTGTTCGAGGATTTCGCCAATTCGTCGGCGAAACAGTGAATCGCAAACGCGTGATAGATGTTGGCCACGCTGCGCAGCCATCCGATCCGCACGTGGTAGTCGGCCGGTCCATTTTCCGCGCGATGGTTGGGGATATCGAAAGGAAGATTGTTCCATCCCAAACCCATCTCGTCATCGGCATACCTGGCGGAAACGTCGAAAGTCGATCCAATCGGTGGATACACGGTACGCTGCAGCCACGCGGTCGGCCTGCCATCCCGCCAGATCGCCGCCTTCATGTGCATGGCGGCAACCGAGTGAAAGAAATCGAAATGAATATCGTCTTCACGGCTCCAGACCACCTTGACCGGCTTGCCGAGTTGCTTAGAAAGGACGGCCGCTTCGGCCACCTGATCGGGTTTTGATTTGCGGCCGAACCCGCCACCCAGCAGCGTGACATGGCAAGTCACATCTTCTTTCTTGATGCCGAGCACTCCGGCGATCGTCTCCTGCACCGCCTGCGGATTCTGCGTCGGAGCGAAGGCAAGTACCTTTCCGTCCCGATATTCGGCGACGGCGACGGGCGGTTCCATGGAAGCGTGCGCCAAATGCGGAGTGTAATACTCGACCTCGATAATCTTGCCGCCGGTTTTCGCGCTTTGCGCAAACGCGGCATCCACATCGCCGACGTTGCGAACGACCTTGCCCGGCTGCCGCGAAGTTGCCTCCAGCGTCTTGCGGAACGACGCCGAGTTGTACACCGAATGCGGACTGCTCCCCCACTCGATCTTCAGGCTCCTGCGTCCGTTGAACGCTGCCCAGGTATTGTCGGCAATCACCGCGACGCCGCCCAGGGGCTGGAACTGGTGCGGAGGTTTGAACACATCGATAGTCAGCGTCTTCTGAACTCCGGGCACTTTAAGAGTGGCCTTGTCATCGTAGGATTTGATCTTCTGTCCGAGGACGGGCGGATGCTCGACCGAGGCATACACCATTCCCGGCATCGTCGCGTCCATACCAAAAACCGCTTTGCCGGTAACGATCTCGGGAAGGTCGTACAGGGAATTGCTTGCGCTGTCCTTGCCGATGTAGCGCCACTCCGAGCGTTTCTTCAACGGCAGAGGGACATCTTCTTTTTTCGGAACAGGAAGCTTGGCCGCGTCGGCGGCTAGCTCGCCATAACCTAGCTTGCGGCGGCTGGCGCGATGTATCACGAAATGAGGTTCGGTGGCGCAATCTTTCGGGGAGACGCCCCAGCGATTGGCCGCGGCCGTGATCAGCATCACTCGCCCAGTAGCACCCACCTGACGCATAAGGTCGAAATTACTGCGAACCGAGTGCGACCCGTCGGTATCCTGGTCGCCATATTTCGGATCGCCTATTGCCTGATCAATCTTGACCTTTGACCAGTCGGCATCCAATTCGTCGGCAACCACCAGCGGCAAGGCCGTCCGGCTGCCGGATCCCATCTCCGAGCGATGGGCGACGATAGTGACTGTTCCATCCCGCGTGATCGACATCCACAGACTGGGCTCGAACGGCGTCGCGGC
>JBAVAA010000827.1:0-3106 GCA_049585515.1 Terriglobales bacterium
GTTGCTCATTCGATCACCTTGCGCGCGCGGGGCACCAAGCGATACACCCAGCCGATCAAGCCCCCGGGCGCGAACAACACAACCATGAGCAGCAATCCGCCAGCGATCACCAGGTGGAAATCGGAAAGCACGGGATTCGTGAGCAGGTAGGAACGGAGTTTCTCATAAAGAGTCCCGCCGAGAGCCGCCCCGATGACCGAGCCTTGTCCACCGAGCATCAGCATTACGATGCCTTCCAGGGACAGCATAAACTCGAAGGCGATCGAAGGATCGATCATTCCGTTCTTGAAAAACATCAGCGCGCCCGCGACCGCGGGAAGAAATGCTGACACGCTATAGATGATCGCTTTATACACGGTGGCATTCACGCCTAGAACCACGGCGGCATCTTCGTCTTCGCGGATGGCGAACAGACCGAGTCCAAACTTAGAATTCTTGATGGCCAGGCTCAGGATCATGGAGAGGGCCATGACCGCAATGATCAGGAAGTATGTGATCCAGAGAGCGCGCCGGGCACCGCCAAGCGGCTGGTAGGATCCGAACGAGAGATACATGCCCGTCGATCTGCCCCAGGGATCGAAGTTGGAAACGAACGCCTGTACGGCTTGAAGAATACCAATGGTAGCCAGAGCAAAATAGGCGCCACGCAAGCGCAGGATAGCCAGTCCGAACAAGAACGCGCAGATACTTACCACCACACCGGCCACCAGCGCCGACAGCACCAGGTTCCAGGCGCGCACGGTGGTCAGATAAAGTCCCACGTAACCGCCCAGCCCGTAAAAGACGATGTGGCCGAAGTTCACGTAACCGGTATAGCCGATCATCAGGTTCAAGTTGCTGGCGAGGATGATGGCAATGGCGACGAGAATAAGATCTTCGCGCAAAGATACGTTGTTGCCGTGCAGCGGCGCGTAGCTGAAACCGGCAGCGATGAGCAGAATGATCCAGAAGAAGGGCCGGCGCAGGATCATGCCGTCGCCCTCTTGCCAAAGATGCCCTGCGGGAACGCAACCAGCACCACCACAAACAGGCCGAACTCGATCAGTGGGATCCAACTGACGGCGATGAACGGAGTGACCACACCCTCGAGCAAACCGAGTAGCACTCCCGCGACCAAAGCTCCGAACGGCTTGCCCAGTCCCGCCAGAATGGTCACGACGAAGCTTTTCAACTGGTACACCGCGCCAGAAAGAATGGTGAAGGGGAACAAGGTAGAGACCAGCGCCCCTGAGGTACAGGCCAGAGCAATGCCGATGGCGAAGGCAATACTCAGCACCGCCGTGGAGGAGATGCCCATCAATTCGGCGGCGTCGCGGTTATCGGCCACGGCGCGGATGGCTTTGCCGGTACGCGTGCGATAGAGGAAGAATTGCAGCGCCAGGGCGATGACCACCGCGGAGATGGCGGCAGCGATGTGATTGCCGGTGAAAGTGTAGGCTCCAATGGTGATGCCGGGCAGAACGAAGTTGACATTGTAGGGGCTGGTGCTCCAGACTGCCGTGCCAATGCCGATGACCATCATATTCACTGCGAACGTGGAAAGAAGACTCATCAACATCGAGCGTCCCACAACCCAGTGCACCGCCATCCAGTAAACGACGATCCCGAGGAGCAATCCGACTCCGATGGTGGGCAGCAACAACAAATATGCGTTGATCCCCGTCGCGGCGAACAACAGATACATGCAGAACATGCCCAGCGCGATCATTGCGCCGTGGGTAAGATTGATGACATCCATGACTCCCCAAATCAGACTCAAGCCCATCGCCGCAAGTCCGTAGACCGCGCCGACGAGCACGCCATCGATCATAGAAGCCAGGATGCCCGACATTTCTTACCCTCCGCGTTCACTGTAGCGTGCGGCACGTTGCCGGCTATCGCGAGCGTATCTTGCCCTCGCAGGTGGGGACGGAGACATCCCCACGACAGCCGCCGGGACGGCGGCGCTACGTCATTGTGCATCTGCTTGGGCGCAAAAACAGGAAGCAAACCTCAGTGGATCGGGTACACCAGGTTAGCGCTCTTACCTGCCAGCGGCCACACAACTTCTTTTACCGGTTTGCCCGACTTATCCTTTTGCCACTGTGCCAAGACCATGGAATGGCCCACCTGCAGGCCGTGTTCGTTGGCGGCGGTCGAAAATTTGGTCCGCCCATAGAACGTGGTCACATCGGTGGCATTCAGCGCCTGTGCTGCCTTGGCCGAATCAATCCCCCCAGCCTGTTCAATAGCACGCTGCAGAATCAGCCCACATCCGTACCCGCCGGCAGACTCGTAGCTGGGAGGAGCGTTGTATTTCGCGGTATATGCCTTGGCAAAATCGGCGCCATTCGACCCGTACTGCGGCTTAAACGCCGACTGTGGTTCCCACTGCGACGGTACCATGACGCCGAGCGCTGCTTCGCCAAGTTCAGTCCACTGCGAACTGTCCGGCGCCACCAGTAGCGTCAACATCTTCAGCGGAACTTTGTGGCCGTAGAGCTGACGGGCCAGAGTCGAGCCGTCTGCGTAGTGGCCGCCGCCCAGAAGCACGGTCGCCTTGGACGCAATTACCTTGTCGATGATGGCGCTGAAGTCGGTAGTGTTTGGAGCATAGGCTTCGGTAAACACTACGTTGAACCCGAGCTGCTGCGCGTAGGCCTTGGCTGGAGTCGCCACTGCTACCGAAAACGAGGAGTCTTCATAGACAAAAGCAACGGTGGCTTTGGGGTCCTTCGTCTTCAGGGCGTCGAGCGCAACCTTCAGATATTCGGGAGCGGGCGCGAACATCTGGAAGAGGTACTGGTTGCCCAGCGTATAGGTTTTTGGTTCGGCGGCGCCAGTGGTCAGCATAATCTTGCCGTACTGCTCCGTCACTACAGCGGCAGTGGCGGTAAGCGAGGAAGAGTAGGGACTGAACAAAAAGTCCGCTTTGTCCTCCAGGATCATGCGGCTGTAGAGCTGCTGCACGCGCTTGGAATTGGATTCGTCGTCGTAGCTGGCGAACTGTATTTTGTAGCTTTTTCCTCCGGCTTTAATACCACCAGCAGCGTTGACCTGGTCGCGCCACAGGTCAAACCCGCGCTCTTGCTCCACGGAATCGACGTTGAGGGCGCCGGTCTTGGAG
>JBAVAA010000828.1:0-5132 GCA_049585515.1 Terriglobales bacterium
TTGCCGAACCGTGCACCGCATCGGAGCGGCCGCGGAGATGCCTCCGCACCAGTTCCGCTTCGTGATCCTCTAGGGAACTGGAGTGCGTTTTCTTCTCCGTAACGCCCACGGTGGTCAGGGCGTCAAGAATTTCCTTGCTCTTGACCTCCAACTCACGGGCCAGATCGTTGATTCGAATCTTACTCATCCGCCGTCGTTTCCTTCTCCCGCTAAACTCGCGTATCTCGTATCTAGACTCTCATATCTAACCTCATCGAAGTCCCTGCGCTCTCTTGTTTCGTCCGTTTCCAGCCGACGAACCCCGCGTGTCCGGTTCGGATACAAATCCGAACTCGCCACGCTTCAAGTTCAGTTCTGCTTGTCTTCCGGGGCTTCTTCGGTCGCAGACTCTTCAGTTGCAGAATGCTCGGATGCAGACACTTCGGATGCGACGCCGGCGCTTTCTTCCCCTGGCGCCGTCTCGGCAAGTTCCGCTGCCGCGGCCAGCTTGGCCGCATCCAACTCGCCGTCTGCCGGCGATTCAGTTTCCCCGGCGCTTTCCGATTCCGCCGTCAATGCATCCGCTTCAACCGAGCCTTCCGCCAGCGATTCCTCACTGACGGCCGCTGCTTCATCGGCGCTTTCCGGTTCGGCAGCTATGGCCTCGCCACCATCCAAACTGGCAAAGTAATTATTGACCGCAATACTGATTTTTTCCACCGTTTTCGGGCCAATGCCTTCAATCGCTTCGAGTTGCTCGGGCGTCATATCCGCCAGCGATTCCACCGTATTCACGCCCGCCGCCTTCAGTTTCTCGACCAGCCCCTCGCCCAGCCCGGTGACGTTCTCCAGAGGAGTTACGGTCTGGGTGACCAGCGCGGACATCTGCTGTTCCACTTCCTGCCGTTTTTCCTCTTCGCTCTTGATGTCGATCTTCCAGCCCAGCAGCTTCGCCGCCAGCCGCACGTTTTGTCCTTTTTTCCCGATCGCCAGCGAAAGCTGCGTGTCGTCCACTACAACTTCCAGATGCTTGTCCGCCGCGTCCACGACTGTCACTCGGCTTACTTTCGCCGGCTGCAGCGCCTTCTCGGCAAACGTCACCGGATCCTCGTGATATTCGATGATGTCGATTTTTTCTCCACGCAGTTCGCGGATGATCGACTGCACGCGCATGCCCTTCATGCCCACGCAGGCGCCGACCGCATCTACGTCCTTGTCTTTCGACATGACCGCGATCTTTGTGCGCTCGCCCGCTTCCCGCGCAATCGCACGGATCACCACCGTTCCGTCATAGATCTCCGGTACTTCGGTCTGAAACAGATGCTGGACCAGTTCCGGAGCGGAGCGCGAAGCCACAACGCCCGGCCCCTTGACCGCTTTTTCCACGCGCACAATTACAACTCGAATCCGCTCGCCGACGGCGAACGATTCCAGCCGCGACTGCTCCTTGCGCCCCATCCGCGCTTCGGCCTTGCCGATGTCGAGAATTACATCCGGACCCTCGAGCCGCTTCACGGTCGCATTCACAATCTCGTTCACATGGCCGATATATTCGTTGTAAACCGTGTCGCGTTCCGCCTCCCGCACCTTCTGGAAGATGACTTGCTTCGCCAGTTGCGCCGCAATCCGCCCCAGAATTCCTTCTGTAACTTTCGGGATCAGCAGTTCGCCGCCGGCTTCCGCGCTCGGGTCCAGCTTCCGCGCCTGCTCCACCGTCACCTGCAGATTCGGATCTTCCACCTGCTCTGGATTTTCGACGATGGACTTTACCGCATAGGCATTGATCTTGCCGCTGTCCTTGTCGAGCACGGCGCGCAGGTTTTCCTGCGTCTTGTAGTATTTGCGCGTGGCGACCACAATGGCGTCCTCAACCGCACTCACCACAATCTGTGGATCAATACCTTTTTCCCGGCTGACCCCTTCGATAATGTTGTAAAGCTCGCTAGCCATAAAAGTCAGTTCTCAGTTCTCAGTTCCCAGTTCTCAGTTCCCAGGATTCGCTCTTCCTGAGAACCGAGAACTGAGAACTGAGAACTAGATTTCCGGTACCAAATTCGCCTTCTCCACGTTCCCTAACTCAATCTCAACTCTCGCCGCTTCGCCTTCTTTGGGACGCATCTTCTTTTTGCGCGCCGCGACTAAATTCAACAACAGCTTTCCGTTCGCGAAGCTTTCCAGCTTCCCTTCAAAATGCCGGTTGTTGTTCACCGGCTCCCGCGTCATCAACTTCACACGATGTCCGCGGAAACGCTCAAAATCTGCCGGCTTCGACAACTTGCGGTCCAGGCCCGGAGAGGAAACCTCCAGCACATACGATCCGCCCGGCATTGCATCCTCAACGTCGACAATCGTTCCGAACTCGCGGCTGAACTTCGAGCAATCCTCATGCGTGACGCCATCCGGACGATCGGCCGGCACCTCTCCCGGTTTGTCGTTGAACGGCCGTTCGTTGAACAAACGGTCAATGAACACCCGCAGCATGCGATGCTTACCCGCCCCGCATACTTCCAGTTCGACTACTTCCAGCCCGCTCGAGCCCGCCACCCGCTCGGCAATCTGCCGGACTCTATCCAGATCAAGAGCCATGTTTTCAGCAATTTGCGTCTGAGCCGCCGTGCCCTTCTCGTTTCCAAATCGGCACAAACTAAAAAGTGGGCTTTCGCCCACTGGTGTGCTCCGACAATCCTGACACTACGACACAACAGTTTTCATCACCAACTATACGCCGCCAATATGGAAAACACAAACCGGGCAGTCAGGCTGGCCTGGGGACACTCGCCCCCGACTGTCCAAGCCGAGGGAAGCTTGGCAGCCGGATTCTAGTCAGTAGAAAACGATTCGACCATTGAGGAGGACCACCCACGCGGACCGCCGACGTCCAATTGAAGACTCGGCTTTCTCCCGCTACGGAAGTATCGGAAGTAACCTTGCCGTCATCTCATCCATCCACCAAACTTTATCTGATGGGGTTTTCGCGCGCTCATCTCGTCATCGCCGTGGGCTTCGCTGGCCTGCTGGTGCTCACGTTCCTCGGCTATCTCTACTGGCTCAGCAATCAGCCGCCGGTTCTGGCGCGCTCCGAGGAACGCGATACGCTTACCCACCTGCCGGTAAGCATCACCATGAATCCGTTTCGCGACCGCACCATCGAACGCACCGCCAACAGCTTCTTCTCGGAGATGCGCGACGGCAATTGCCGCACCTTGCTCGGACAGTGGGAAAAGGACTACCGCAAGAAGCGAGCCGACTTTCTCTGCAACTCCGAAGCCCAGCACCCGCTGATCTCCTGGAACCTGGTGGAATGGGAAGACGCACCGCCGCTCGTGATTCTGCATTACAAGGGCCGCCGTTATAGCAGCCCGAGCCAGGACGCGACTTATAAGGATTTACTCTCGGTGACTGAAGAGAAGAAAGAGACAGGCTGGGAAGTTACTAAGTACGATTCCTTCTACTGATCAGATCGGGCTATTTTCCACGCACCGCTCGAGTTTCATCCTATCCCCCGATATGCACCATGGTTCGCGACGCCGGCACAAATCCCGGCTCTCCAATGTGATGCCGCGCTTCTTTCTTTTCCACGACCTTCACGATGAACTCCGTGAGCATTTCATCCGTGGCGCCGCGCCGCATCAGTTCGTGCAGGTCGTGGTCCCAGACGGAAAATAGACACGTACGCAGCTTGCCGTCGGAGGTGATGCGAATCCGGCTGCAATGTCCGCAGAAGGGATGCGATACGGGCGCGATAATCCCAATTTCACCCACGCCGTCGGAGAAACGATAGCGCCGCGCCGTTTCGCTGCGCTCATGTGCGATCTCCTCGAGCGGCAGATACTCCGACATGCGCGAGACAATCTCATCGAGCCTGACCACAATCTCCGGAGTCCAGACGCGGTCTTCTTCGAGCGGCATGAATTCGATGAAGCGCACCACCACGCGCTCTTCGCGCGCGAACATCCCAAACGGAATAATCTGATCTTCATTGAAGCCGCGCAGCAGCACGCAATTGATTTTCACCGGATCGAGCCCCGCCTGCCGCGAGGCGCGTACTCCTGCCAGCACGCTCTCGTATCCATTCGGCACGCGAGTAATGCGAGCAAAGCGCTCGGGATCCACTGCATCCATGCTGACCGTCACGCGATCAAGACCTGCGTCCTTGAGCGGCTGCGCGATTTCGGCCAGCAGATGGCCGTTCGTGGTCAGGGCGATTTCAGGCTTCTTGCCGTCGAGCGTGCGCAGCTTTGCGAGGTCGCGAACAAACTCGACAATCCCCTTGCGCAGCAGCGGCTCGCCGCCGGTCAGGCGAATCTTTGTGATGCCTAGCGAGACCAGTACCCGCGTCATCCGCAGATAATCTTCGAACGGGAGTTCGGCATACGCGGCGCCGTTGGTCCCGGTCCGGCAATAGACACACTTATAGTTGCAGCGGTCGGTGATCGAGATCCGCAGGTCGTGGATGGAGCGGCCGAAATTGTCAGTAAGGGGCATTTAGCAATTGGCAATTAGCATCTAGTCTCAGCAAAATGCCAAGCCGGTCCGGCTGAATGCTAAGTGCCAAATGCTAATTGCAAATCCAGAGGAAACAAGCAGGTGGGGACAATCCCAGCGAGTGTTTCCTTTCCAACACGGGAGGCGCGGACGTTTCCATTCGCACCCTCGGATCGCGCCGATCAAACGGGCGTGACCCTCGTCCCCGCTGCCAGAATCGCTCAGGCCACGGAGATCGGAAACTCGGTCAACATTATAGATGCCGGAGCGGCACTAAGCGACCAGCATTTTGGGGGTTAGAGGTCAGCGGTCAGATTGCAGAGGTGAAAGCCCAACCCGGCAGCGGTTTTTACCTGTGCAATTTGACCTTTGACCTCTGACCTTTCCCGGCGCCTCCTGCTAAACTTCCTCCATGAAAGCACTTGTCATCGCCCGTTTCGGCGGCCCCGAAGTTCTTGAATTGCAGCAGGTTCCCGAGGCGCATCCCGCGCCCGAGCAGGTTCTGGTCAAAGTCGAAGCGGGGGGCTTGAACTTTGCCGATCTGATGACCATGCAGGGCGGATACGCCGGCACTCCGAAACCGCCGCTGGTTGCCGGCCGCGAATTCGCCGGCCGTGAACTCGCGACTGGCGGCGCTCCCGGACGCCGCGTCATGGGCTATACGCAAT
>JBAVAA010000829.1:0-4779 GCA_049585515.1 Terriglobales bacterium
ACGCTGCGCTTCCGCGGTCTTCATGAAGGTGTCCCAGACAAACCCGGTCCGCAGATTCTCAGCCATCAACAAGGAGATTCCAGTGTCGATTCCAATCACATCGGAGTCATACCAGTTCTTGAGAGGATTGAATGCGTTCACGAAGCCGTACTTGGTCCAAGCTGCGGGATAGTGGTTTCGCATCGTCTTCAAAACCCGCATTGTGGCTGCGGGCAGGAATGGCAATGACCCTCCCGCCGCGCTTGGAACGACCGTGCCATCAATCGGTCCAGTAGCAGGAGGTCCTCCCCAAGCAACGTAGCCATGCTCGGAGTCCGAAGCCGTAATTCCCCAGAGGTCATCGCTGTAGTCCGGGAACTGCTTTGCTAACTCCAGGCAAAAACGCCGATGGACTTCAGTGGCAATCACGGAATTCTGGAAATAATCTGCGAATTTGTCGCGCTTCCCGCGAAAATCAAACCATGCCTGAGAGTATTGATGCACAAAGAGCGGCGCAAAGGACCCGATGTAGCGCATGCCGTCATACTCAAATATCAAACGCTTCCAGGCGTTCCAGGCCTCCTGCTTCAGCGGATATGCCGAGGAACCCATGCCCAGCAGATACATCATCATCAGTTCGCTATAGTAGTCCCACCGCGAGGGCAGAAATCCGACCTCGGGGGTCCATCCGTGAGTCAGCAGGGACGTGTCCTCGGAGAGCCAAGTCCAATCCACGCGATTGAAGATCAGATTCGCGAGTTGTGTTAGTGCGGGATGATGGAAGTGCTCACGGCAGGTGAGAACCCCGCACAGAAGAATAGTTGTATCCACCGAGGATACCTCGGAGTCGAACATCCGTTCTCCCGTTTCGGGACTGGCAAAATGGTAGAAAAAACCGCGGTGGTTGGGAAGCTTCTTCCACAGAAAACGCAGGGTGGCGAAGGCGCGCTCCAGTGCGGCGGCGGTTGAGATAAATCCCCGCTGATCTGCAATACAGAGAGCGGTAAGACCGAAACCGGTTGCGGCAATGCTGGCCGCACCTCCTTGATCGCTTTTGTGAACATTACAGCGATCCTTTACCATTCCAGTTTTTGGATTGCCTTGTTCCCAGAAAAAGAGAAAGTTGGCTTTCTCCACTTCGTTCAGGAACCGATCGTCTTCCGCTGACAGGACTGGCGCCACGGCGGCACTCTTCGCCGGGGCGGAAGGTTGCGCCTCCGCTCGCAGCGTTGGCAGCAACCCGGCTAAGGGCAGGGAGAAACTGGTTCCGAGAATCTGACGCAAGACCTGCCGGCGCGAAAGCAGATTGGATTTGGCATCAGTCATGCGCTGGCGGTTCGGTGGATCGTAAGTCTTGGATCATGGCATCTTGGAAATGACCGGCTGTCCACGGACAACGCGTTGGGACAATTATTTTCTATGTTTACGGCAACAGTTTAAGGATGCAACTATAGTATCCGTCGTGGCCGCTGCAGGCGGAAACGTTCGAGATTCGCCCGTCATCTTATTGACATCATAATAGATGCTTCCGACCCGCCCATGACTCGCACGCACAAAATCGAGACTTGGATCGCCGTGCTTGCCGCCATTCTCCTGACGGTAGGCATTGTCGCGCTGGTCCGCTGGCAGAGACAAAAGCCGATTTCGCTTCGGGGAGCCGTCCTCGTCGAGAATTCGGATCCGCGAAAACAGCAGCCGATCGCGGGGGTCGTAATTTCCGCTGGCGATCTGGCTCCTTCCGATGCCAAGTCGGATTCCTCCGGATTCTTCTTTCTTAAGCTGCGTAAACCGATTCGGAAGGGCCACGCCGTTGTGCTTAAGTTTCGTCACCCGCAATACCGTCCTCTTGACCTGAACGATTTTGTGGCCAACAAGCTGTACGTTGTCCATCTCGTTCCGTTGTCCAGCAATCCCACGAGGAATCAGCCGGAGGTTAAGGTGGCAAATGTGCGGGTGAGATATACGGTGAAGGCCAAGACCGAGCTGAATGTCGGGAGCGCGGTTAAGACTTTCGAGATTGAGAACAAGGGCAACGTGCCTTGCAAGAGTCAACTTGTCTGCTCGCCTGACGGTAAATGGAAAGCAGCGATGGGTTCGACTACGCTGGACGCCGGTCTGGGCAACGAATTTCGCGACGCGCGCGCCTCGTGCATCGCCGGCCCCTGCCCCTTCACAAGGATTGAAGCCGACCATTTCTCACAAGGCGGACAGATCATTACGGTGTCGGCTCGCGACTGGTCCGACACCGCTACTTTTCTTCTGGAGGCCGAGGTCTTTCGTCCCATGACGAGTCAAAGCGAACGGTGGTCGTATCCCGTAATTTTTGGGGAGGGGCTCTCCTTCACTCTGCCAGCCGCTGCCGAAAGTGTGAGCATTGAAGCGGACCTCGACGGACAAACCATCATCTTTCCATTGGGTCCCTCATCAATCGTATTGAGTTGGGCCACCTGCGATGTTGGTGTCAATCCCGACAAGGGACGGGTCTATCGCTGCACCCCCAAACCTGGATATCGGCTTCAGTAGCAACGGGAGAACGAGGCGTCATGCCACAAATGCCGGATGTAATTGTCGTTGGGGCAGGCGCCGCTGGACTTGCTGCGGCTGTTGAACTTGGACGCTCCGGCCTTTCCGTCACCGTTCTCGAAGCGCGCAACCGGATTGGCGGCCGCATGTTCACGCAACGCGATCCCGTATGGCAAGTCCCGATTGAGTACGGGGCAGAATTCATTCATGGATTGCCGCCGGAGATCTGGGAGCCGCTGCAAGCACGAAATAGCGATGTAACCGAAGTGGCTGGCGACCTGTGGTGCTCGGAGAATGGCAGCTTGTCCAGTTGCGATTTCTTCTCCACAGTTGATGACATTCTCAAGAAAATGACGGACCTCGCCGAGGATGAATCATTCCTCAGCTTCCTGGATCGCCACTTCCCGGCATCACCCGCCGATCCGGAACGGCAAGAGGCGAGGAGAAGAGCGTTGTCTTATGTGGCCGGCTTCAATGCTGCGGATCCGGATCGCGTAGGCGTCCATTGGCTCGTCGAGGGAATGCGCGCGGAGGAGAAAATTGAAGGCCATCGTGCCTTCCGCTCCAGGAATGGCTACGAGGACCTCCTCGACGTCTTCCGCCAGCAGATGACAGAAACAGGCATCTCCACGCAAACTGAAACCACCGTTGACTCGATCGATTGGACGGCAGGCCGCATAGAGTTGACGGTCCGTCGGGGCGCAGAATTCAGCAAACTTACCGCCAAGCGGGTGCTTGTCACGCTGCCGCTAGGTGTTTTAAAGGCCGGCGCGGTGCGGTTCAGTCCCGCGTTGCCCCGGAAAAAGTTGGAGGCACTCGAAAAGTTGGAAATGGGAAAGGTTATGCGGGTGACCTTCTGTTTCCGCAGCCGCTTCTGGGAAACGATTTCTCCCTTTCAAGGCAATCCCAAGACGCTATCCGAAATGAGTTTTCTGTTTTCGCAAGACGATTTTTATCCCACCTGGTGGACAAAAATGCCTGAGCAAGTGCCGATTATTACGGGCTGGGCTCCGTTCCGATACGCGGAACGGCTCTCCGGGATGAGCCGTTCGCTCGTTATCGAGCACGGATTGAAGACACTGAGCAGTTTGCTTAACGTCGGGTTAGAGAAACTTGAGTCGCTGCTCGACGATGCCTACTTCCACGATTGGCAGAACGATCCCTTTTCCTGCGGCGCATACAGTTATGGCGCGGTTGGGTCGGATGGAGCACACGAGGCTTTGGCAAGTCCTATTGACAATATGCTGTTCTTTGCCGGCGAAGCTACCGACACCACCGGACACAACGGCACCGTGCATGGCGCTATCGCCAGCGGACGCCGGGCTGTGGCGGAAATCCTGCGGACTCTACGCTAAACTCTATCCGCATGCTCTGTCGCCGGTCTTTGGCTACACAATTCTTGTGCAGGAACAAATCGATTCGGATACCGGGTTGACAGGATGGACGGTCCAGTTCTTAACTTCTTAACCTATAGAAAACGCCGGAAATAACTATCGTGGCCTGCGGATCTTATGCGGATAACGCTCGTGACAATACTGATTCTAGCTATTCTTACAGGCTTCTCGATCGGCTGGCCGATGAATACTGGTGACAATAATCTGCGGCAGCTTGCCGATATTCTTGCTGGCGCGTACGGCAACGCGCTTGGGCACGGCACGGCAAGAGCGGGCCTGGAGGCACAGGATCTTCTTCTGGAAAGTGCGTCCATACAATTCTCTTCCCGGGTGATTTACGAAATCACAGAAGGTTCCTGCCGGCGGGATGAGCATGGAGTTGGAGACTCAGCCGACCACACATGTGTTTTGGACGACGAATCTATCGCGCTTAGAAGTTTGACCGATATGCTTTCCTATGCCGCATCTCGACTTGAGAATTTAAGCAGGTCGGCGCCCGCAGATCGCACGGCCAGCCAGAGTGCTCTCGTCCTGGCTCGAATCGGATCGATGGAACATCTTTATCGAATGGCCTTTGCACTCTCGATGATGTATCTCGACCGACCACAGAGCGGCGTGTACCTCGAAGCCGCACGCGGGCAGCTCAGATTGGCCCGCCGGCAGATGGAAATTGAACGGCAACTCTGTGCATGCAGCGAGCACGAGCAAGCGGCAGGATCGCTGTCCCGGCTTGAGGATCAGTTAAAGGGCATCCCGGACGATGCCGCGCGACCCTGAGCGGAAACTTTTGAGTTCAAGCGAATCGTCCCCTATCTCCGCCGCGGTCACAGGCCGCGACCGAGCATGTAGTTATTGGCGCGCATAAACCAGCCTGCCTCAGCAC
>JBAVAA010000830.1:0-2107 GCA_049585515.1 Terriglobales bacterium
GCCGACGTGTTCGTGATGCAGCCCACCTGCCAGCCGGTGGACATGCATCTGATGGAACTGTTGTTGATGATGGACGCGCTCAAGCGGGCTTCGGCAAGGCGTATAACCGCCGTGATTCCGTACTTTGGCTACGCGCGCCAGGACCGTAAAGACAAGCCGCGGGTGCCGATTTCGTCGAAGCTGGTAGCCGATCTGCTGACTACCGCCGGCGCGGACCGGGCTCTGGTTGTCGATTTGCACGCGCCGCAGTTGCAGGGATTTTTTAATATTCCTGTGGACCATCTGTTCGCTTCGCCGGTGCTGGTGGATTACTTCAAGAAACTGAGTCTGCCGGACCTGACCGTGGTTTCGCCGGATGCAGGGGGCGTGGAGCGTGCGCGCTTCTTTGCCAAAAAAATCGACGCGGCCCTCGCCATTGTAGATAAGCGGCGCGTCGAGATGAACGTAGCGGAAGTGATGAACGTTATCGGCGAAGTCAGCGGCCGCACCTGTCTCATCATCGACGATCTGATCGACACGGCGGGAACGCTGGTGAAGGTCGCGCAGGCGCTGATTGAAAATGGCGCGGGCTCGGTCTACGCCTGTTGTTCGCACCCAGTGTTGTCGGGAACGGCGGTGGAAAATCTTGTGAATTCGCCGATCGTCGAAGTCGTCGTCACCAATACCATCCCGCTGACCGAGGCGGCGAGGCAAGTTCCGAAGATCAAAGTGCTTTCGATCGCGGGCCTGATTGGACGGGCGATTCAGTCGATTCACGAAGAGACTTCGGTGAGCAGACTTTTTAATTAGAGACGTCGTTCGCCATTCGCCTGAACTGAGGTTTGCGAGCGAATAGCGAAAGGCGAATAGCGAACAGAGAAGGACGGAAACGGAATTATGGCAACCGCAACTGAGATCAGCATTCTGGAAGCGCAGAAGCGCGAACCAGGAACCAAGAACGCCGCTCGGCGCGTGCGCCGCGACGGAAAAGTTCCCGCTGTAGTCTATGGCGCGGGCAAGGACGCGGCTGCGGTCGCGGTCGATCCACGGCAGGTCCTGCGTATTTTGAAATCGGAGAGCGGTCACAACACGATTTTTGATCTCGCGCTCGATAGCGATCGCGTCAAGGCCATGATCGTTGACTGGCAGTTCGAGCCCATCAAGGGGACGCTGCTCCACGTCGATTTGCAGCGTATCGCGATGGACAAAAAGCTGACAGTCACGGTTCCGGTCGTGCTCAAAGGCGAGGCCGCGGGCGTGAAGACGGAGGGCGGCATTCTCGAACAGCTGCTGCGTGAGATCGAGATTGAGTGTCTTCCGGCAGATATTCCGAAAAACATCGAAGTCGATATCAGCCACCTTGTCTTCGGTGTCGAAGTGCGCGTAAAGGATCTTCCGCACGACCCAAAGCTGAAGTTCCTGACCGACGAAAACCAGATGATCGCTCACATCACCACGGTGAAAGAAGAAGTGGTCGCGGCTCCGGAAGTGGTTGCGGATGCGACAGCGGCTCCGGCTGAACCCGAAGTCATCAAGAAGGGCAAGCAGGAAGTCGAGGGTGAAGGCGAGAGCGAGGGCGATGCCAAGGGCAAGGCGAAACCTGAAAAAGCTGAGAAGCCCGAAAAGAAAGATAAGAAATAGCTTTTGGCCGTTCGCCTCGGCGTCTAGCTGAAGGCTGATGGCTGAAGGCTGACGGCTAAAAGCGTGAAACTGATTGTCGGTTTAGGGAATCCCGGAATCGAGTACCAGTTTACGCCGCATAATCTGGGGTTCCTGACGATTGACCGGATCGCGAACGGACTCGGGATTGAAGTCAGAAATCGCCAGTGCCGCGCGTTGACCGCGCGGGCAACCATCGCCGGGGAGCCGGTGGTCCTGGCCAAGCCGGAGACCTACATGAATCTGAGTGGGCTTTCGGTACGCGAGTTGGTGGCGGAACATCAGGTCGACGTGACCCGCGACTTGATCGTGATTTACGACGAGCTCGACCTGCCATTCGGCACGATTCGCATACGGCAGCGGGGAAGTTCGGCGGGGCACAATGGGATGGAATCCATCCTCGACGAGCTGAATACGGACTAGTTCTTGCGGATTCGGCTGGGAATTGCGCCCGACCGCAAAGTTGTGG